>CAJXKU010000064.1 GCA_913055945.1 uncultured Lentisphaerota bacterium
CCGCCTAAAGGCGGTACTACAAACCTTCAGATATCCAGGGAGGCAATTGCTTGTAGTTCCGGCTTCAGCCGGATCTTGACCCGGCGAGTCTCATACGAGGGACTGCGTCCAACGGGACGAAAACATCCTCGATGGTAACGATATGCTGAACGCAGGGACTGCGTCCAGCGGGACAAATACATCCTGGATGTTGACGACACGCTGACGCAGTTCTCTCATACGAGCCTGAACGCCGGTCAAAGTCCGGACACCCCGAACAAGAGACAAACTGCGGATCACAGGTAAACGACTTGCTAAACGCAGTTTGACACGCTGAACGCAGTTTGACACGCTGAACGCAGTTTGACACGCTGAACGCAGTTCCTCATACGAAGCGGAACTAGTAGATGCGAAACGGAGCTACACTCTCCTCGCTTTCGTGGTAACCGATGCGTATGGCCTTCGCACGCAGTGTATACTCTCCCGCGGACAGGTGTATAGGAGAGGTGTAAAGTTGCCAGTGCGGATTGTCGCCGGCGTCGCAGGTGTAGGCAATTGAAGCGCCCTGTGTGGCGCTGTAAAGCTGGATAGCCACAGGTGCCTTGTATGATCCGCCTTCCGGGGCCGGTTCCATTCCGGGATATTCTTCATTGATAGGAATAATCAAAGGTGTTGTAGTCGTTGGCCGGCTGCCTTCAGGATACCACCGTCGAACCATTTCCGATTCCGGGATTTCGCCAAGATCGCCGACCGTTTCGCGCCAGTGATCCAGTGCATCCCGCAAACGCTGGAGCTCGTCTTTGTAATTGTCTTCTTTAGCGAGATTCTGAATTTCGTAAGGATCATTTTCCGTATCGTAGAGTTCTTCCACAGGCCGATTCGGCTGCATGAGCAACTGCTGCGGCCCTTCCAGATTTCCCTCCAGATGCAGACGCCAGATTTCCTGCATAATCGGGTGGCGGTTGCGGTAGGATACCCAGAGCGAGTAGGGTAGTTCTGGACGGTAGTTGCGGATATATTTGAACTTCTTATCCCGTACGGCCCGCACCATGTCATAGGATTCGTCGTAGCGGTCACGCGTCATGTAGACGTAATCACGAGGAGCAGCTTCCTGGGGGCCCAGAAACGCGCGTCCCTGAATGTGCCAGGGTATGTCCACGTCTGCGATTGAGAGCACAGTTGGGCCCAGGTCTATGGTGCTCAGTAAGCGGTCACTGACGGTCCCGGGGGCCAATTCACCCGGCCATCGTACGATCATGGGCACGTGAGTACCGGAATCATAAGGCCAGCGTTTGCCCCGGGGGAGAGGGCCGTGATCACTCCAGTGAAACACAACCGTGTTTTCGGCCAACCCATCTTCCTCCAATTGTTGTAGGAGTTCGCCCAGAATTGCGTCATTATATTCGATATTTGTATACATCCGGGCCATGGCTTCACGGACTTTCGGCGTATCCGGAAAGTAAGGGGGAAGCGGAATATCGTCGGGATTTACCGAGACTTCAGGACAGTTCTCCAGCCACATCTTGCTTTCGTGCGTCGCGTTAAGGTTGAAAACGGCGAAAAAAGGTTGATCCGGATCCGGTCGATTACGCCAGTGAGCTTCTGTGCTGAGCTCGTCCCAGGCGGTTACAGGCGGATCGAACTGGTAGTCCGTTTTCACATTGTTCGTGCAGTAATAGCCTGCAGCTCGTAGATATTCAGGGAAACACTTCACGTAATGGGGGATGACCGTAGAGTACGGGGTCGGCTTTTCGGGCGCGTATTCGTTGTGATGCGTTGTCCGCATATGATGAGTGCCTATGCTGACAGGGTGCATGCCGGTGATTACAGCGGATCGGGCTGGGGCACAAACGCCGGCGGTGGAGAATGTGTTGGGCCAGCGACAGCCCTCTTCCGCGAGGCGATCCAGGTTGGGGGTGCGTACAACCGGATCGCCATAACAGCCATAGAAAGGGTTCACATCTTCGAATGAAACCCACAGAATATTAGGACGTTTCCGGGTGGACATCAGTTCACGGTTCCTTTGGCTGAACGTTGTAATTATGGAGAATTGTGGAGCATGGACCGCCATCGGAGGTAAGCTATAAAGGGAATAATAGCTCACCGGCATTTCTGTTCACGCCTGTCTCGTAGTATAGCTTGATAATCGTCCGTATGCAATCGAATGCAATTTGTAAGCGTCGGTGGTATCCGGAGAGCCTAACTGGTACCATTTTGACCTCTTCTTTGGTTTTGTATGCAGCGGACTGCAAAGCGGTCCAGGAGGGTAGGCACGGGTGTGAACCCGTGGGATCGGGGATGCCCACCACATATGCGCCCCAAAGCGGGCGCGGGTGAGTTTGCTCATGTATAGCCACGAAAATTCACAAAAACTCACAAAAAAATATGAATTCGCAAGAAGCAGGAACGATAGGACGACGGGACGACAGGACTACAGGAGTGTGGGAGTGCGTAAGTGCGGGAGTTACGCTACAAAAATATAAACGAAGAACGAGCCTCCAGCGTCCATCCTCCAGCGTTCAGCATCCAGCATCGCAACCCAGAACTGAAACACCGGCACACTGGTAGGCTGATTAACCGAACTCCGGGACACGATTAACCCAACAACCCAACAACTCAACAACGAACAACTCACCTAACACCCACTCTACTGCTCCCTGCCTACGGTTTACTGTTCACTATTCACAATATACGGATTACGGGACAGAGACCTCTGGCCATTGCACCGGTTAGGGGGGGAAGCTTTAGGTACCACTGATTCACACTTGTCAACACTGATGCGAAAAATCCCCAAAAGGATTCTGCGTGGTATCGAAGGATACCAACTCTGCACCGCAGAGCTTTTCCCATTGTGTAAGGTTACCTCCACAAATTTTCATATTTGTGAGTGTAACTTTTACCAATGGGCCGGCAGAATCCGTCCACTGCCTCTATATCAATTAGTCCCGATGCCTTTCCAAGGATCGGGATTAGCGGTTCGCGCAGTGTGCAACACAGCACCTTAACAACGAACAACTCAACAACACGGCTCCCAGTTCCCGGCCCACAACACAGCAACTCAACAACGAACAACTCAGCAACACGATTCACAGCTCACAGCTCACGGCTCACAGATCACGGTTCCCTTGGTGAATTTTGGCTTTGTGCTCTTTGCGCCCTTTGTGGTTCAAGCATATATTCAAACCATTGCATTGCATCTGATCTCTCCGAACCCGGAACCCCGAACCCGGGACAGGGTCTCACACGAGATCTGTTACCCAATATTTCTGTCAAGAATTTTTCTGTCAAACAAACCTCTATTCTCAGACAGAATAAACATGCCCTTTCTGCGGGCACTTATGATGGATACTCACCCGGCCTCGGGTGAAGTGCACGATCGAGCCGACCGTGTATCCAGACAGAGAATTCCGAATTTTCATCATTGAAGATTCATCGATTCAAAACCGAATTGACATTTGACACAAGTGAAGTTTCGATTATACTACAATTTCTCCGGTAAAAACAACCTTCCGGTTAGGTACAACACCCCTCAATCGAATTACAAACAAAGTGAGGATACAGTTGCCGGGTAGAGAAAAAACATTGGGTATAGTCGCCGGGCTTGCGTTCGTAGCAGTCAGCGGCGCACTGACGCCGACTGCTGTGGCGGACAACGTTGCGACGGTGACCGCCGCGCAGGGTGAGCGCACGTATTACACTCGCCTGAAAGCGGCCCGCAATTTGAGTGAACGCCTGAATCGGGCGAGCGTCACCAGGCTCTACGAGTTCCTGCAACGCCGTGCAGCTCATGACCCGCTGCCGCCGGAAAAACTCAATGCGCTGAAGAATGACGTTGCCAACGCGCTGGTCAATCAGAAGCAACCGTTGTCCGACTTCGGCAATCGCCTGATCGAAATGCATAACAATCCGGACCTGCACCAGGTATGGCGCGATTACTGTATACAGTTTCTGGCCTCACGATACAAGCGGGCGCGCAAACAGGAGGAGCGCAAGCGCATAAAGAAAACGCTCCGGCAGGCCGCCGACAAAGACTGGACCATCGCAGGGACTGCACTGCTGTCCCTGGAAAGATTGGGTACGGCCGTAGACCGGGAGAAACTGGGCCGGAAGGCGCTCGAAGTGGCATCGGACGACAACGCCAACTCAGCCGCGCGCATAAGTGCACTCCAGGTCTGCGCTGAAACAGGGGAAAAGAAAGTCCTGCCGCTGGCTCGGGAACTGGCAGGCAGCAACGAAGCAGGTGTGCCGCTTCGTGTGTCTGCAATCGGCGTCATTGGTCTGCTCGGTAATACGTCGGATAGTGAATTGTTGCGGGACCATTCGGAAAGCAGCGATGTACGCCTGCGCACAGCGGCTCGGAAAGCAATACAGCGGGTAAATTCGAACACGAAGTAAACGATAGAACAAAGATGTGTATCAGCTCTGCAGTCACGAAAACGGTTCTTCTGTTCCTGACCGTCATCGTTCTTGGTACCGTGCTTCCGGCGCAGGCGGACCGGAACCCGAAACAGGACGTTCCGCAGGTGCGCAGTGAAGACCGTGTGTGGGACTTCGGTGTGAAGCGCCGCGGAAAGAAACTCCGCCACGCGTTCGCTATAAAAAACGAAGGCACTGCTGCGCTGAAGATCCAGGCTGTACGCCTGTCGTGCGGGGGCTGCTTTCAGGCGGAAATGGATGACAGGACCATTCCCGCCGGTGAGAAAGGAATGCTCAGAATCCTGTTCGATACAGGGAAGGCCGAAGGAGAGCAATACAAAACGGTGTTCCTGAACTTGAATGATCCGGACCGACCCGTGCTCGTGTTCAGAATAACCGGCGAAGTTCGCCCCGCGCAGGGGTCCGGTACAGAGGAAACCTCCGCTGCTGAGCAGAAACAGAAAAGAGATCAGCAGAAGGCTCGCTGACAGATGGTCACGGCATAGGGCTGAAGCAACAGGAAGGCGTAGGCGATACTGATGCAATTCCGGCAGAACAGGAAACATAAAATATTGACGAGGAATCCGGGTATGAGACGTGTAATCCTTCTGGCATCGATGTTGACGATACTGCTGCAGCCGGTCGGTTGGGCAGAACTCGTGTTTAAAGAGCATGTGCTGAACGTCAGCGGCTCGCCGGATGAGACGGTGGAAGTCCCTTACACCGTGGTGAACTCGGGCGAAACCGCCGAAAACGGCTTCGTACTGCGGCCTGAAAAATCCATGGACGCGCTTCCGGAGGTGAGCGGCACGTTGAACGACCAGCCCGCCTATGCTGTCGACCTCAGTGCAATGACCCCAGGATGGTACAGCATTCCTGTCGGCCTGTACAAGTCGGCCACCGGCGCCAAACAGGATGAGCTTGAAGTGAATCTGCTGGTCATCAATCCGGAAGGTCCGCAAAGTCGTTCTGAAGCAGCCTCGATGGCTCAGACTATAGCTGACGAAACGACTGAGTCCGATTTCTCCGACGCGGATGGGCTGATCAGTCATGTAACACAAAAAGCCACCGATCTTCTCGGGGTTGAACCTGAACTGAAAAGCATTGACAGACCCATTCTGAAAAAAATAATCTCCGGTGCGTTGGAAACGATCAATAACGCGGAATCGGTTGAAGATGAACAGTCTGCCCGGCAGGAACTGGACAAAATTCTTGAGGAAAAATTCGGCGGCAACAGCTTTCGCGACGTATACGCCTACGACTTTCTAAGACGATTGGGCACCGAACATTGGCAGAACGGCAACTACAGAGAGGCGCGCCGGTGCTATGAACAGGCCTTACCGTTTTTGTCCGATGAGCCGAAGTGGGTGTTAAACACTCTTTCCTCGATGGCCGATACTTATCTGGCGTCACTCCCGGACCACGCTGACCCGATTCACACGTTGGCCGCCCTGCAGAAACATCGTCAGACCTTGCTGCGCTACTTCGAGTACCTGCCGGATGAAACTGACGAACAGGGGTGGAAAGTCTACAGCAGCATAGCCTCGCGCAACTTCTGGCACTTCACTCGCTTTTTAAAATACGATAATTATCGTGAACGGTTCTTCCGGCAGACACTGACCGCTGCGGAAAAATCCCGTCAACTCCGCGATACAGCTGTTGCACAGCGGCGCTACCGGCGAATCAGTGCTTGGGAACTGACGCATGTGAAGATCGAGGCCCGCGGCCCGGACGGAAATTTACTTCCCGCCTCATTCACCTTGACCAACGTGTCGCCGGATACGCTTTATCCGCGCTCGGACAAGCGCCCTGACGATACGCGCACGGGCCGGAAAGCGCAGGGCGAATGGACACTGCCGGTTTACGCGGGCCATACGTATACGCTGAGCGTGCGCGCGAAGGTACCGGGCACGGATGCCTACAAAGTGACCATGGAACAGTTCGAACCGCAACCGGGACAGCATCGTATCGTGCGAGGGCCGTCCTCAGTGGAAAGTGGAACGGGGGACTCTGCCGAGCAGGAACTGCTCACGTTTGAATTCTCCCCGGAGCTTCACCCGGTCAAGGAACCCTCTATCACCATCCCCGCCAGCGACGGGGCGGGCAACGTGGCGCACACCTTCACCATCTCCCGACGTGAAGTACGCTGCGAAGCCTTTGCGGCTTTTCTCAACGACCGCGATGCCGACGGGGCCCTGTCGGTGTCGGAAAATGAGGTCAGCTTAAGCAGCGGCGAGCCTGTCTGCCGCCTTGCCGAAGAGCTCTCATACGACAGTTCGGCGGAAGCGGGACAGCGTTTCTCTGTAAGCGAAGACAGGCGGTGGCATCCGGCGCGTCTTGTCTCCTGGTACGGAGCGGCGGCGTACTGTAACTGGAAAAGCCGCGAGGAAAACCTTCAGCCCGTTTACGACAGCAGTACATGGGAACCTTCCGGGGAAGCCGGCGGGTACCGCCTGCCCACGGAGGCTGAATGGACGAAAGCCGCCACGTGGAACCCGCAGACAGAACGTCGGACACGGTATGTGAACGGCCGGAACACTGTCGAGCCGGAGCATGCGAACTACCTGCACGAAAACGCTCCCCGTGATACAATGGAAGCGGTCAGTTTTCCGGGGGTGGAAACGCCCTACGGACTGCACGACACCGCTGGCAACGTCTGGGAATGGTCACAAACCCCATTGCCCGATACTGATGAACAGGTATACACTGTCCTGGGCGGCAGCTGGGCAAGCCTGCGGGTGGATCTGCAAAGCGGTAAAAGCAGCGCTTTCCGCCCGGAACATATGCTGCCTACAGTCGGATTCCGCATCGTGAAAGCCGCTGAATAAAAAGCGGCACGACGTTCGCCTGCAAATCGTCCGGATAACAAACAAAAGATAAGGACGTAACTCATGTTCAATCTGAGACAAAACAGCAGAGGAGATATGAAACAACGCTTCATCCGGTTCATCGCCTGCCTACTGCTGCTGCCGTGCCTGACCGCTGCAGCCGCAGACTCGGACGACGACGGCATGCCGGACGACTGGGAGAATAAGTGGGAACTGGATCCGAATGACGCTTCGGATGCGTCTCTTGACCCTGACGATGATTCATTGACCAACGTTGAAGAATACCGCAGTATGACAGATCCGTATTCGGCGGACACAGACGGTGACGGCCTGCAGGACGGCACCGAGGTGCTGCGCAACACCAGCCCGAACATCGCGGATACAGACGGTGACGGCTACAAAGACGGCGTTGATCCGGAACCGCTGGTCAGCTCTCCCCTGAACAGCTCCGCGAAACCCCGGTTGCAGACCCCCGCACAGGGAGCGGAAGTAAGCCTCTGGCCACGCTTGAGTACCGAGTCATTCCCGGCCGGTACGCCCGCGCTCCCCGGGTTGATTGCTTATTGGACATTCGACGATACGCTTTCGCCTCTGCGCAATACGCAAAGCACAGTAAATATAGAAGATCCCGCGTTCACCGAGGGTATGGTCAATAAAGCGCTGAAAGCGCCTGAAGGGAAACCGTCGGGCAGCATAGATCTGCCCGAAAACACCCCCGTTGCCGCCTCCATGTGGTTCTATCCGGAGACGGTCGACGGCAGTCAGATGCTGCTGGCCGTGCAGAACGCGCACCACAACCCCCTCTGGCGCCTCGATCTGCAAAACGACCGCGCCGTAGCCACGCTTTTTCCGGATACGGCGGATGAAATCCGGATGCCTGCACCAGACGGGCTTAAGTCAAAGCAGTGGCAGCATGCGGCGTTGACAATCGATAACGAAAACATGAGCACAGCGTTCTACCTGAACGGCGAGAAGATTTTTTCTGCGGAACTGCCGCAGCAGGTTGACATTGGCGCGTCCTCTACGGTACTGCTGGGCAACCGGGATTCTTCCCTCCACGGTTATCGGGACGAACTGCGGCTTTTCTCGGAAACCATTCCCCACGATCGCATTCTCAGTGATTACGAGCGCGGACTCAGGGGGCTGCATGCGGTCCACGGCGTGGCTGAGGCTGAGCCCGCCGCCGACTGGGAAGTGTACGCGGATGAAGCGCTCACCGAGAGGGTCTGGCACTGCATGGAAAGCGCTGACTGCCTGGACAATATTGCCGTAACTGCGTACACCGGTACGTTCACCGGTATGCTCACCGGCCGGACCGAGCTGGATCTCGGCCGCGATTACTATGCCAGGGTCCGGTATCATCTGGCCGACGGGAGTGTTACCGAGTGGAGCAATGCGCGCGCAATGCACACGGTCGGCGAATTGGCCGATGCCGACAATGACGGTCTGCCGGATGTGTGGGAAATGCGTTATTTCGGCGATGCGCAGGGAGCGTCTCCGGAAAAGGACCCCGATGACGACGGCGTGAGCAACCTTACCGAGTACCGCGCCGGGCTGAATCCCCACGCAAGCGACAGCGACGGCGACGGCATCGGCGACGCGGCGGAGACCGAAGGCGCTTTCAGTCCGGTGCTTGACCCCGATGCAAACCTCCTGGGCTGGTGGCCCCTGGATAATCAGAGCCCGATTGACGCCGGCCCTGTGGACGCCCTCCTTTCCGCCTCCGGCACCACTGTCGTGCCCGCCGTCGCAGCACAGGGGCACAGACTGGACAGCAGCGATGATACTTTGACCAGCGCCGGAAAAGAAAACTATCACGTACATTCCGCCTTTACACTCTCGTTCTTTGTTCAAGTGACAGAACTGTACCCCGACGACAGCAACGGCACCGCCGTGACGCTTGCCGCACTTCCCGCCGCGGACAACACGCAGGACCGCATAACGCTGCGAAAAACCGCCACGCATTCGCTCAAGCTGACGCTGCGTGACGCCACAGAGCCCGCCCAAACCGCGGTCATAAATACCGCCCCCGGCCAGATCGTGCCGGGCTCGTGGTACCATGTGGCGTTCACCTTCAACAGACCCGAAGCACAGCTCTACGTCAACGGCATACCCACCGGTGAAACCGAACTCGATACAGCGTTCCGGTTCGCCGACGAGGCCGCCTGGAGCTTCGGGCACGGCCTCGTGTCCGGAGACGGTATGCTGTACGGCATCCTCGATGATGTACGTCTCTATGGCTCTGAATTGACCCGGGAAGACGTGATCGCGCTGCAGCTGGATTGGGACAATGACGAACTGAGCAACCTGCGCGAAGCACAGGTGGGCACCGATCCCCAGAAGGCGGACACCGACGGTGACGGCATACCCGACCGCTGGGAAGTACAGCACGGCACGGACCCGACAGATGCGCAGGACGCTGTGGCCGACCCCGACGGCGATAACCTGACCAACGCCCGGGAGTATGCCCACGGCACCGATCCGCAGCAGGCGGACACCGACGGCGATGGCATACCCGACAGCTGGGAGGTACACCACGGACTCGACCCCACATATCCGCAGGACGCCCAGGCCGATCCGGACGGCGATAACCTGACCAGCGCCGAAGAGTATATCCACGGCACCGACCCGCAGGACGCGGACACCGACCGTGACGGTATGCCCGACGGCTGGGAACTGGCCTCGGAACTCGACCCCACGGATCCGCAGGACGCTGTCGCCGACCCCGACAACGACGGGTTCAACAACCTCGAAGAATATAAAGAAAGCACGGACCCGTATATCTCCAGAGACAGCGACGGGGACGGATTACCCGACGATCTTGAGCGTGAACTCGGCACGGATCCCCACCGCACGGACACGGACAATGACGGCGTCTCCGATTATCACGAAGTGTACGTTGCTTACACCGACCCCACAACCGCCGATTTTGACGGAACGGTCACAGACCTCATCCGCCTGGACGGCAGCGATGCCTCTGACACGCTCGGCAACTGGGATACCGACGTCAGCGCCATCACTGCACGCGACAGGAAAGGCTGGGTGGCCTACGATTTTACCCTCGAACAAGCGGGTATGTATCGGTTGGTCGTTGACGGTACCCAGAACAATCCGCTGACCTCCCAGCATCGCTTCAATCTGCGCGTCCGCGTGGACGGCGTTTACGTCGGACGTAATGTGCTGGATGCCTCGCACGGCTCCGTGGGAAGTGCTCGCTTCTACCTGCCGCACCTGCAGGCTGGTGAGCACACGGTGCGGGTGAAATGGTCCAACAACGAAATGGATACGTTTCTGAAAATTGTGGGCGTGCGCGTACAACGCCTCGGCGGTCCGGATAGCGACAACGACGGTACCGTGGACTGGCAGCAGAACCGCATGGCTAATCTCGCAGCCCTGGATGAGGATACGCCCGCAAAGAGTGCGGTCTCGCCGGTGTGCCTGGAAGGACGTACAGGCTTCAGCGAGAGTATGCGCGTGCGCAGCAGCTACATTCCGCCGGCGTCCGAGCGGGAACGCGCTGTGCAGGACGGCAGACTGGTGGATATCGTTCACCGCGCTCCGGAAAAACGGTTTTACAGCAATATCCCCCTCAACCCGGAGGGCACCGAAACACAGGTGAACGTGTCATGGCAGAACGGCCGCAGGGAAGAGACCCACAGCGTCACCTGGAGCGTGACCAACGTTATTGCTGAACAGCAGCAGGACAACGGCGACAAAGACAACACGCAGGTGAAGAAACTCCGCGTCGGCGATGCTCTGCTTCTGAATGCCTTCCCGGAAGACGCTCAGAACGGTACCGTGGTTATCAAGGTCGATGATAAGCGCTACGAAACCACCCCCGGGGAACCCGTCGTGCACAGGTTCACAGAAACGGGGGATTATACCGTAAGTGCGGATTACACCCCCGACGCCGGTGATACGGTAACTGCAGAGATGGATGTGGCGGTTAGAGCCTGCAGCTTCAACGGCACACCCGCGTGCCTGCCGGGAAAGGAGCGGCCCTGGGACAACCCGGCGATCCCGGAAGCCGCAGTGCTGGAGAACGACACGCACCTGAATGTCACATCCGAACAGTTGCCCGGAACCGGCCGCACGCTCAACCTTCTCATAAGCCGCGACGAAACAGCGCACATCATCGCCCGCCTGGGCGAAGACGGCCCAGTCATGGCAAACGCCCGTGTGGAACCCATGACGCTCAATGCCCAGGGCGTAAGGTTCCTGAAACACCTGAAAACCTTCCGCGACGGAAGCACCATGTATGAAAACCGCCTCACACTCGGCCATGTGCCGGATAATCTCAGGATCAAGCTCAATATTTTCGTATCAGGTGTAACGTTCGAGGACGGCACCATCTCAAAAACCATCACTGCGGATGATATCAACGAACTCGGCGAAATCCGCTACCGCATGCTGCTCGGTAAAGACGTCCAGGCTTCCGGATGTCACAACATGAGAATATGGCAGGGCGATACCAGAGTCTATTGAGGATGCTCGCGGCATCAATTCATACATGAATCACAACAGGATATAGAAGAAGGTTTATTGTTATGATTGCACAGTTTTCCCGTACACTCACGGCAAAGGCAATTGCTACAATCTCCGTGCTTACAGCTGCAGCGGTCCTGCTGCCGGTGCAGAATGCGTACAGCGGGTATAAGTGGGAAGAAGTCAGCAAAAATCGGAATCCGCTCAAGTGGGAACTCAAGAAGATTCCATGCGAAAAAGCTGCCGTGGAGTGGGAGGACTGTACAGAATGTGGAGGCAAAGAGAGAGGAGACCCGAGCGGGGACAGGAGCTGCACGGGCAGTAGAGGAAAGTGTGCCAGTTCTTCTCCCGAATGTGTCTCTCTGGAAATCCCGTTCGGTCAGCCCACCGGCGAGACCACGGAAGCGGTGGGGAGTTTTTACATCAAGCAGGAACATCCCAGTGCGGCGCTGTTCACCCCGGCGGCGCTGAATTTCAGAAGCTATTTCAACCACCGCATAGCGGAAGTGCAGACCGAAGATCTGCCTTCAGATGTGGCCCGGAAAGTGACCGTGCAGCACGGCAGCGGCCATCGCTTTAGCTTCAGTTTTCCGCAGGATTCGCAAATCGGCAAGCCGGTCGATCCCGGCAAGATCCGGAATGCACCCTCGCGTTTCTGGGTGGACGACCCGGATGATCCGTCGATTTACCGGTGGTACGGCAAAAGCTCCGGCTACGCGGAATTCGATGCAGAAACGCACGAACAGACCGCAGTGGTCACCAGTACCGGCCGCCGTATCGAGACCGGCAAGGACGGCATCGATGTGATCCGCACGGAGGAAGACACCCTGCGGCAGGTTAAAGCTGCCGACGGACTGGCCGATATCGTGGCCATTAACGATATGACGTATGAAATCCGCTTCTATTCGCTGGATCAGGTCAGTGATCAGCCGGATCCGGACACCGGGCTCTATACGGTCGATGCCGACAACGTCCAGCCCTACGCGGTGTGGCATTTCGAAAACCCGAAGCAGGACCGCGATCATGTCGACCACCTGTACGTTGAGAAGACCTACATGGGCGAAACCTCCACCATCGATTACTACTACACCGAGGCATCCGAGCTTTGGGATATGTCGCTTGAAGGCGGGAAAAAGTATATCTCCCGTCACGCCTACTGGAACGATGACCGTACGGAACGGCTGATTGTCCGGGAAGTGCGGAACGAAGAAGACGAGCTTGCCAGTCGCACCACTAAACGGCGCAAACAGTTCCCCTGGGGTGAAGAGGATGTGAAAATAACGGAGAAAGTGAGCGACGATAAAAAGCTCGTCACCCGATTGCAGTACTACACGAACAAAGAAGAAAACGGCTACGGGCAGGTCAAGAGCGTCGTCGAGCCCGACGGCTCCTGGACCATGTACGATTACGACAGCGAAGGCCGCAGAACCAGAGTGGTCCGCTCCAGCAACGATGTCGCCTGGTCCGAGGTTGAGAACCTCTCCGTGGACGAGGCCGTCGCCAAAGGCCGCTGTACCGTCTACAGTTATGCCCCGGTGGACCCCGCCGATGAGCCCGGTGTCAACAACCGGCGCGCCCGCACGATCACCCGGAAAATCCGCGGCACGGTGGTCTCGAAAACCTGGCATGCCTATATGACACGTGACAACGGGGCGAAAGTCGAGATTACTGAACGCGCCGCTTCCGCCGATGCGGCATACGGCGACGCGGCGAATATGCGTACCGTCCGCATCTATTATCCCTCTTCTGCCGATCCGGCCGCCGCCGGGAGGCTGCACAAGGTCAAATACCCCGACGGCCGCCTGGACACGTACACCTACATCCACGGTACGTACGACAGCAACGCTGATCCGGCCCAGGCGTCGTTTTCCGCGAACCCGAACGGGGCAGACCTTAAAAAAACGATTACTCACGGCACGGTGGACAACCCGGACGGCATCGCGAACAAGACGACCCGTGAGGTCACGGTAACCACGGCCTCCGGCGAGAAACCGTTGCAGGAGACTTACGTGTACACCGGTAGCGGCTACGAACGCATCGACTGGACGGTCAAGGAGTACGACGAGCAGGGCCGCGTCACAGCTACCCACTACGCCGACGGCACCAGCCATCAGGTGACATGGGGCTGCTGCGGCAAAGAGTACGAGAAAAAGCGCAACGGCACGGAGTATTACTACACTTACGATGAGCTGGACCGTGTCGCCTCCAAAACGAAAGTCGTAGGCGACGACGCTGTCCCCGACATCACTACATCGTTTTCGTATGACGCGGAAGGCAACGTCATCGGCAAAACCCGGTCGGCCGGCACGCGCAACCTCACAACCAGCAAGGAGTACGACCTGGCTGGACGCCTCACCTCCAGTACCAACGAGGCGGGGCTGACCACTACGCGCGAGTACAGCGACGGCGGCAGCACGGTGAAAGTAACACAGCCCGGTGGCGGTACGCGCGTAAC
>CAJXKU010000065.1 GCA_913055945.1 uncultured Lentisphaerota bacterium
GTCCGCCGGAGGTTCGGGTATCGGGCGCTTCCCCCCCCTCACAACCGGATCAATCCTGCGCCGATCGTAACGAGGCGTAAATGAATCTACGTTAACCAAGACAGGAAAGGACTGGAAGATGAAACAAACAGTGTTTGCTGATGACAGAACAGCTGGTGTTCAGGGGCGAGTAAGTCTGCGCCTCGCCTGGTGCGTGGCCACACTCGGACTCGTGTTGACGATTTGCGGTGCGACCGCGGCGCAGGAAGAAGACGCGCAGAAGCCGCTGGCGTTCGTTGGTTCGCCATACCTCCGGGCGGAACTGGTGAAGCCTGCGGTTGAGCGTTACGTTGCGGATCGTTCGCGGACGAAGGAAGATGTGAAGATGAGCCTGGGTGGCCCGCGCGACTGGTTGCCTCCTGCAACGAACACGGTGGTAAATGGCCGGGGAGACTTTATGATGATTTCCGCGCTCGACTGGAAGTGGCGTGTGGCGGATGGCCTGAAGGCAAAGTTGAAGTATTATCCGGTGGCGCGTCAGATGGTTGATCGAGCGGGGAAAGTCGTGGGTAGCGTTGAATACGGCTTTGTTGGCAAGAAGAAGCTCCGTCCGGTGGCCAATCAGTTTTTACAGTTCTTCAGAGAAAAGGGGGTCAAGAACGTGGATGGGTTCGTCTCTGTTGATACCGAAAGCGTCGAATTCACCGCTCCGGATTATTACGATCCGGAACCGTGGGCGGATCAGCAGCAGCCCATCATGGTGCACAGCGTGGATCTTCATCGCCATAATTATCGGACGACCATTATTGCGGAGCTCGCAAAAATCCGCATGGAAGGTTACAACGGGGTTATGGTGGGAGGACAAACCGATGCCATGATGGCGTGGGCGGAGGAAAACGGGATGATGCTCAGTGGTAAACCTGAACTCACGAAGGAAAATCTGGTTCTTTTCGGAAATCTGTAAAACCGGGTACTCAGACGAGCCAACCCTCCAGGCGGCGCAGGCTCCGTGATACCCCGGAATGAGACTCGGCAGACATGCTGAAGCATGAACTCCGACAAGTCGATCGCGCGGTTTCGGCTGGTCAGAGTTCATACTTCAGTATGCTTTCGATTCATGCAGTCGCGGTACCGAGTCTCATACCAGCAGTTCTGATTCAACGGCGGAGTTATCCACAGGGGGCGCCCCTGCTCCGACGAGATGTGGCCCCATTCTCGCCAGAGCCACCCCCTGTTGATAACTCCTAACGTTAGTCTCAAAATCGGGAGCGGGCAAAGAATGTTTCATGTATCCTTAAGTTGCCCCCCACTAAATTCTTGATTTTTCAAGCTAAATTTTAGGTTCAAATATGGGGGAAAGCGCCGTAGTACTACATCCGCTTTTTACAGATTCCCGAGAAGAGGCAAAAATTGCATGTGGAACATATATTGGAGCTCGTTGAGCGCCGACGTTTCTCATTCGAAGCGACCATCGGTGAGATGGATGGTGTGGAAAAGTAAATAAACAAAAAAAGCAGATCAGTTTTTTAATTGCAATGGATAAGTGCGGAGACCGGGTGATTAAGGCGATGCTTTACACGGAAAGGCATTATGTATGAGTGAACTTACAAAAAACCGCAAGGCTTTCTTTAACTATGAGATTCATGAACGCTTCGAAGCGGGGATATCTCTCCAGGGAACTGAAGTGAAATCCTGTCGGGCAAAAAACGTTTCGCTGGACGAGGCATATGCCCGGATTCGAGACGGTGAATTGTGGCTTGAGAACGCTCATATCGCTACGTACGAGCAGGGCAATCGGAATAACCATGACCCCAGACGGAATCGAAGACTGCTGCTTCGTAAGTCGGAACTCAGGAGGCTTGCCCAGGCAACCCAGAGACGCGGTTTTACCATAGTACCGTTGTCCATGTATTTGAAACGCGGAAAAGTCAAGGTGGAGGTGGCCCTGTGTCGGGGCAAGCGCAAACCGGACAAGCGCGAAACCCTTCGGCGACAACAGCAGGACGAGGAAGCGCGCAGGGCGATGAAACGCGCGTAAACCGCATTTTCGAAGTAGCTTATGGACTTCAACGGCAACAGAAGGGATATTGACATAGATGAACGGTGACGCAGAACAGAAACAAATGGGCTTCTGTGACCACTTAGAGGAGTTCCGTTGGGTTATCATCAAATCCGTCGTCGTGCTTGCTGTGACCAGTATAGGCGCGTGGTTCGTTACAGATCTGGGCTTTGAGCTTTTACAGCGGCCGCTGGAGAATGTTGAGGAGGACATACAGCCCATCCTGACGGGGCCTTTGGATGCGTTCCTGATCAAGGTGAAGCTTTCGGTTCTAACGGGTGTCGTTATCGGGTGCCCCATCATTCTCTGGATTATCTGGTCGTTCGTTGCTCCGGGGCTGCACCGCCAGGAACGGGTCCTGGGGGTCTGTGTCATTGTGTTCGGCACGCTGTTCTTTTTTGCGGGGGTAGGGTTTGCGTACGCTATCCTCCCTATATCCGTTAATTTTTTAGCTTCTTTTAAGTTTCCAAATGCAGAGAATTTGTACGACATTCAGAAGTACCTCTCGTTCGTCTTCCGATTACTTTTGGCCTGCGGCATCCTTTTTGAAATGCCGGTTGTTTTTACCCTTCTCACCCGGCTGGGGATTGTATCGGTGAATACACTGAAGCGGGTGCGCCCCTACGCGTTCATGGGGATGCTGATTATCTCTGCTGTCCTCACCCCTCCGGACATATTTACGCAGTTGATTCTTGTAGGGCCGCTGATCGTGTTATACGAATTGAGCATATTGCTTGGGGCGATTCAGGAGAAGCGTGCAGCAAGAGGCCCTGAGGATGATGAAGAAGATACCCCGCCGGATATACCAGGGGAAGCGGAAGACAAAACGCGTCCGGACGGTGGTGGTCATGCCGGGGAAATCGCTGAGCCGAAGGACGGAGCAGGACCAGAAGAGCAAGAAGAAGAGGGCGAAGAGTGGGCCGGAGATGAGGAGAGTGAGGAAGACCATATGTTTTCAATGGTTTACCAATCTAAAAACAGTCTGGAAGAAATATCATCCCCGCTCGATGAGAATGAATCGTTATTTGAGGATGACGAATCGGGTTCGGCGTCGGAATCCGAGTCCGAGTCCGAGTCAGAGGCAGACAGTACTGGTGAAAATCGTTCCGAAAACAGCTCTGATGGACCTGGGGCAGTGTAGTTCAGCAGCCGGATCGGCGCTTGCCTTCGAGCGGGAAAAAGGGCTTAAAGGAGTACTTTTGCCCAGTATCAACTGTATGAACTACGAGTAAGCCGGAGGCTTCTTCGGTGATCAGTTTACTGATGCGAAGCATCTTTCGGCGTGCGGCGATCGGGACCACTCCAGAGATCGACCCCGACACTTTATAAAGGTCGGGATCTTGCGACTTCGTCGATCACCACATGTACGACAGCCTGAAAGGCTGTCTTTGGAGTGCGCTGCGTTTTATGCAGCGCTTTGGAACGGCGAACCTTTAGGTTCGCCGAATAGAAAGCGGCGCACGGAGCGCGCCGCACTCCGAAAGATCGACTTCGTCGATCAATTTTAAACTGACGCCTTGCGCTGATAAAATGCACCGACATTATGCTGCATGAACGCCCTGTCTTACAGATTCCTGTTGTACGTACATCGGCAGCCACGAACCAGGGCGGACTCAGGATTATCCTAAATTTGCGTATTTTAGGATTATGGTTCGGGTTGTTGGTGTGGCGTTAATGATCCTTGGTATATTTCTGCGTGAGAGAACTCGTGTTGAGAGATTTCTCTGAAGAGAACTCGCGACTTTATGGAACAAATCCTAACGGAGATGCGCAATGGCTGAAGAAACAGGAGACTCCGCACAAGAGCAGCAACAGCAGACCACGCAGTGTCCCAATTGCGGGCATGAACAGCTTGTAGAGCCCGTCACGGTGATCCGCAAAGAGGATAAGGAATTTCTGGACGCGCTTTTCAAGGGCACGCTGAACACCCATCAATGTACCTATTGCAACAGGATGTTCGTCCTGGAAGTTCCGGTTCTGTATCGGGACGATGAGGCTATGTGCCTGATTTATTACATGCCCTTGGAGTCTAAAAAGCAGCGCCAGACGGCCGAAGAAAAAATGGATGAGTTTACGGGAGAAATCTTCGATGAGGCCGAGATGAGCGCTGCCCAATACCGGCTGACCGTGACTCGGCGAGGTTTCATGGAAAAGATTGCTATCCATCAAGCCGGTTTGGACGATCGCTTTGTCGAGTATTTTAAGTACCAGCTTATCAATCAGCGCAAAGAGGATCTCGACCCTGTGCGTCGTGAGTTGCTGTACGATTTTTCTAATAAAGAGTCGGATAAGATCGCTTTTCTTGTGTACGACCGGGAAACGGGGGAGGCTGAAGCAGGTGCACACGTAGAACGGGAGGTCTACGACGAAACAGCGGAAATGTTTAAACCCGGCAGTTCTCTGTACGAGGAACTGAAAACGCTGTTTCCGGGGGCGTACGTAAGTGTCGACCGCATACTGGAGGAACAGGACGAATAAGGTGGTGGGTAATACGAGGCGCCTATCTGAACAGGATGGTTTTAACAGCTTGCTTAACTCCTGTGCGTGGCGCAGGGTGACTCGCGCCGGTATCGGGTGGGGCACTGTCCTGCTCTTCTTTGTTTCGTATCCGTTCGTACTGGTGGCTCCCACAGCAGGGTGGCTGCGGGATGTGTTCGCCGTCGATGTACCGACGTTTTTTGTCTTTTCTCTTCTGGCTCTGACTTGTCTCCTCGTAGTCCCGCTTCGAGCAAAAGGACCATTCAGAACTCAGGGGGCTCTCCCATGGCTGTTCAATGTTCGGTTGCGAGTGATTTTATGGGGCGCGGGAGGGTTTGCGCTAGTGTGTATAGGAAGTGCTGTCGCGAACTCCACGGCGAGAGTGATGCCGGTGGTAGAGCTCCTCGGGTACGTGGTCGTTCCGCTCTATGTCGCTGTTTGTCCGCGGGGCATGCTTCCGCGGCGGTTGCCGATCGTCTTCGCCGCCCTGTGGGCGATTAATGTCACCGCAGGGGTTCTGCAGTGGTGGGCTGATGATCCGGTCGTGGGACTGACGGCGAATTGGAACTGGTTCGCTTCGGTGGTTATCGGATTCCTCCCCTGGGTGTGGATTGTGATGACACAACTTGAAGGGAAGGGCAGTACGGGAGCAAAAGCACGGGCGGGGCAGCTAAGAACGGCGTCCGTCCGGCCTTGCTTATGGATTGGTACTGCCTTGACAGCACTGCTGGCACTCGTACTTCTTCTGCAGACGGGGTGTCGGGCCACAGCGGTTGTTCTTTCCGCCTATCTGTTCCTGTTTATGCTTCTGCCCCGGCTTTCCCGCAGAGGGAAACTTATAGTGACACTGGCGGGGTGCGTGTGCGGGGGGCTGGTCGCTTTTGTTTTTGCAGATAGCGTGGTGTCGAGCTGGAAGCGGGATATTCGACCTCCCTTGTACCGGAGTACGCTGCGGATGATCGCGGATTACCCCGTAAGTGGTGTGGGGCCCGGGAACTTCCGGCGCGAATATCCCCCCTATCGGACGGAAAATCAGCGCAAGCGGCCCGTGGCTGCGGCGATCAGTCGGCATCCGCATAACGAGGTTCTGCATGTATTCAGTCAGGCAGGCGTTCCGGCAGGGATGCTGTGGCTCGCGATGCTCGCTGTCCTGCTTTGTCGTCCGCCTAAGCGGAGTTTGTTCTGGTGGTCAGTTCATTTCACGGCGTTTGTCATTTTCGGCCACGCCATGTTCGATAAGACGCTGGTCCAACCTTCGTTGAACATCGCCGGTTTTTTCATGCTCGGTCTTCTATGGCGTCCGCGGCTCTACGTCCGCTGTCAAGTGCAGGGTATTACGTCGCGGCGTCGCTTTGCAGCGCTTGCTTTGGGAATATCGGCCGCCGTTTACATGGTATTTATGGTGGTACAGGATCTGCGCCACGACGTGTGGATATGGAAAGGGCAGGGGGCGGATAGAAGGGGGGATCAAGGCGGGGCGTATCAGGCTTACGCCCGGGCTGCCGAAATTCGTCCCCGCGATGTTCGTGTGCAGATGCTGGCCGCGCTGAGAGCGAAAAGGGGACCGGGAGAACTCGGAAAAGCTTTAGAGAAGCATCTGAGCAATGTACTCGGAACCGAACCGGACTATGCGCATGTCAATGCGGAGACCGGAGAGATCCTCGCGCGGTTGGGTAAGCCCGAAAAAGCTATCCCGTACTTCAGAAACGAAGCGGAACTGTATCCGTTCAATGTCGAAGTGCGGAAGCATTTGTTCGATACGTATTTGCGTATTGACAGGCTGGAGCACATTCCCGGCGTGTGTGAGCAGTATGTTCGTGCCTGGCGTATGCAGGGTCAAAGGGAATTATGGGGTGGAGAATATCAGAAGATAAAGAGAAAGTGGTCCCAGGCGTTGGCCAACGCTTCTCCCGGAGAAAGTTTGCGGCAGGCGCACAAACTGAAAGAGGCGGTTTTCTCCTCCGGGGTTGATCGCGGGTTCCATGCTTTGGTCGACGACCAGCAATTGAGCGTCAGGATTGCTGAAGCTGATTTCGGCACTGCAGACTATCGCTATTGGTATCGGGCCCATCTGTGGCGTGAACGGGTAAAGGAGGCGGCGAATGCGCAGGACGTGGATGGGCTGGTGCAGGGCTTTGTGAATTATTGGCATACGCGACACGCACAGAAAACGGGATCGGATGCGGATGATGAAGCGGCAACGCTGGGCAAACGTTACAGGGACGATGCACCGGAGGTGGAAATGGCGCGTGCTTTCGCGCAATATGCTTTCCAGGCGGGATATCAGGTGGCTGCAGTAGGCAGTGAAAAGAGGGCTACAGGTTTCGTGCAGATTGCCGAGGGAGAAAACGTCTGGTTGGTGAACCCGCAGAAGAATTCGGTGTGGCCGGAGGTTACAATTAAGGAGTTGCGAAGTTCCGACCACGCTCGGCAGCGCGTGGGGCTGGGTGACGTGCAGGCGGATGAACTGTCTTTGCTCATCCCCGTTATGCCCTTTGACTTCTGTGTGCGCACACAAGCCCTCGGGGCCTTGGTTCGGGAGGAAGGGGCATCCGCTGGAGCGCCCAGGTTCGGCGTAACACCGGCGCGTCGGCTGATCGGATGGCAGCAGCGCTTAGAGCTCCCGCTGCGCTTCTCGCTGACAACCTCCGAGGATAACGCCATGGTGAAGTATGACAAGCAGCTTTTTGACCGGGTGCTCAGGCAGTGGAAGAAAAATCTTTTCTGAGTTACGTGTGGTATTCTGCATTGATCCGGACATACTCCTGCGACAGATCGCAGGTCCAGATTGTGTATTCGCTTTCGCCCATACCCAGATCAAGCTTAATCGTGAAAGAATCCCCGCTTAGCGCAGCGGCTTGATCCGGTTGCGATGTTCCGGCATCCACGCTTTCACGTACAATAGGAACCTCGTTGTAGTCCAGTGCGACATTTTCCGGGTCGAGCGACACCTCCGCGTTTCCGGCCGCCTCCAGTATGCGGCCCCAATTCGGGTCGCCGCCGTTCCATGCCGTTTTGCAGAGAAGAGAATTGGCTATGCTCTCCGCGCATAGACGTGCTTCCTGCTCGGTGGCTGCCCCGGAAACTCTCAATTCCACAAAGCGCGTGGCGCCTTCGGCATCTCTGATGATGTCCTTCGCCAATTCCTGGACCAAAGCCGTCAATGCCTCACGGAAAGTGTCTGCTTCTTCGGATTCTGTCGTCAGCGTGGGGTTGTCGGCCTCTGCGTTTGCCAGTACAAGAAACGTGTCATTGGTGCTGGATTCTCCGTCAACGGTGATTCGGTTGAAGGAGGCGTGTAATGCTTCCTGCAGGCATTCGTCCAGAAATTCCTGATCCACCGCCGCGTCGGTGGTGACAAAGCTCAGCATCGTAGCATGCGCTGGTCGCGCAGGAATCATTCTGGGGGCGATCATGCCGGCACCCTTCGCGGCCCCGCCGATGGATACGGTTTGTCCGCCGACTTGTAGCTGGACGGCGTGGGATTTTGGACGGGTGTCGGTGGTCATGATTGCTTCAGCAAAGTCTTCTCCGCTGTTTTCCGAAAGATCTCCCGCGGCGGATTTTATCCCTTCGAGCAGAGAGTCCATGGGCAAACGTCGTCCGATGATACCGGTGGAGCAGACGAGGACCTTCTCCCAGGATATGTCCAGTAAATCCGCGGTAAATTGGGCGATATGGCCGGTGTCAGCCAGTCCGTTCTTACCCGTGCAGGCGTTGGCATTGCCGCTGTTGACGGCCACGGCATGGACGGGGGTCTGCTTCGACACGAGTTCCTGGGTAAATTGTACAGGTGCCGCGGCGAAAGGATGCGGGGTGAAGGCGCCTGCTGCCCTGCAGGGGCTGTGGGCGTAAAGCATGCCTACATCCGGGGCATTACTGGCTTTTAATCCTGCAGCAACACCGGAAGCAGTGAAGCCTGACGGAGTCGTGAGGCCTCCGCCGTGTATCCACTCGAAATTTTCCGAAGTTGTCGAGTCTGGTGGGGTCATCGTATTCGCCTCCGATTTGGAATGATTCTAAATTTACGCAGGAACGTTAGCTTACGTTCCCGCTTTTTCCAGTTCTTCCGTCTTAATATCAGATAGCTTGACTCGGGACCGCAACAATCGCTCTGCTTCCTTTATTGAACGGCTGCCGCACAGAAACTTAAAAAATTCCGAAAGCTGAAAGATGAACAGGTGGCGGGCACGGTTTGCCTTATTATGGTACTACCACCTGGAAAAAGCAGGTTACCCGCTACCCGCGAAGCGGGCATGAAACAGAGAACGAATTCCCTTGTTCGCAATGGGTAGGCCTGTTCCTCGGTGATCGCGTTCATGCTGAATGAAGAAACGTTAGCATACGGGAACTGGCCAGGCACAAACCAAGTGCGAGTGAAGGCGGGATCAACGAACGTTTAAACGCACCGAAAACAATCTGAAGAAGGAGGAATAGCCATGACACTTATCTACGATGTGCTCGCTCGCGAAATTCTGGACTCCCGTGGTACACCTACGGTTGAAGTCGAAGTTACACTGGATAGCGGCGCCGTGGGCCGGGCCTGCGTACCATCGGGCGCTTCAACCGGCGAGAGTGAAGCGCTGGAATTACGGGACGGCGACGAAAACCGTTACTTCAAAAAGGGCGTCACGAAGGCGGTAGAGAATGTCAATGAAAAAATCTTTCCCGAGGTCGAAGGGCTGGATGCTGTCGATCAGACCACGATAGATCAGGCCATGATCGAGTTGGACGGCTCACCCAACAAAGACAACCTCGGCGCAAACGCGATATTGGGTGTTTCTCTGGCTACCGCTCGGGCGGCCGCTAATGCGCTGGAACTTCCGCTGTTCCGCTACCTCGGCGGCGTCAACGCCAAGATTCTCCCGGTACCGATGATGAATATCGTCAACGGCGGCGCTCATTCCGACGCACCCGTGGATTTTCAGGAGTTCATGATTCGACCGATCGGCGCTCCGAGTTTTCGCGAAGGGCTGCGCTACGGTGCTGAAGTATTCCAGAGCTTGAAGAAGGTTCTGCGCGGCCGCGGCCTCAGTACGGCCGTCGGAGACGAAGGTGGTTTTGCACCTTCTCTGGAAGGCATCGAGGACGCGCTCGACGTGATCATCGAAGCGGTGAACAACGCGGGTTATAAGCCGGGTGAGGACATTACGATTGCTCTGGATGCGGCAGCGTCCGAATTCTACGAGAACGGCAAGTACGTGTTCAAAAAAGCGGCTCAGGGCGGCACACCAACGGAGAAAACAGCCCAGGAAATGGTGGACTATTACAGCGAGCTTGTTGATCGCTACCCGATTGACTCGATTGAGGACGGAATGAGCGAAACAGATTGGGAAGGCTCTAAACTCCTGACGGAAAAACTCGGGCATCGCCTTCAGCTCGTCGGCGACGACCTGCTGGTCACGAATGTGAAATACCTGAAGCAGGGTATCCGGGACAAGGCCGCCAACTCCATCCTGATCAAAGTCAACCAGATCGGCACCCTCACCGAAACCCTGGACGCTATCCAGATGGCACACGGAGCGGGCTGGACAGCGGTGGTGAGTCACCGTTCCGGCGAGACTGAGGATCACACGATCAGCGATATCGCGGTCGCGCTGAATACGGGCCAGATCAAAACGGGCTCCCTGAGTCGGACGGACAGGATCTGCAAGTACAACCAGCTGCTGCGGATTGAAGAACAACTCGAGAATGTGTCCCGCTACGGTGGTTGACTCGGGCAGGGCTGTTTTGACGCGTCCTGAATAGCGCTGAATCGGTTGAAAATGTGCCCCGGGCGGGCGCATGACGTTGCGATATCGCAGATATCTCAGCAGCATCCGTGTGGCGCCAATCTTGTTCCTGCAGTATATGCATTCGCCTCTTTTCGCGTTATTCGCCGTTGTCGAATGTCAATTACAACCTGGACACGAGTCTCCTTTACGCAAAGCAGAGAAAAGAAAATGGCAGACAGCAGAAATATCATCACAAAACTGATTGCTTCGCACCGGACGGACGGGCAGCTTGTCGCCGGAAACACGGTCAGTATCCGGATCGACCAGACGCTGCTCCAGGACGCCACGGGCACCATGGCGTTCCTGGAACTCGAGGCGATGGGGGTAGACAGAGTGAAAACGGAGTTATCGGTCCAGTACATTGACCACAACACAAGTCAGTTCGGCCCGGAAAACCAGAACGACCACATTTACCTGCAGAGCGTGGCGGCCGCCAAAGGTGCGTACTTTTCCCGTCCCGGCAACGGGATATGCCATCAGGTGCACCTTGAACGATTCGGTGTTCCCGGCAAAACCATGCTCGGGTCCGATTCGCACACGCCCACGAACGGCGGACTCGGAATGCTCGCTATCGGCGCCGGCGGACTGGACGTGGCGTCAGCGATGGGAGGTGTCCCCTTTACCATGACGATGCCGAAAGTGATCGGCGTTAAACTGACCGGTGAACTGCCGGATTGGGTGGCGGCCAAAGATATTGTGCTCTATGTCCTGTCGAAGCTGGGCACCCAGGGCAATGTCGGCTGTGCGCTCGAGTATTTCGGGCCAGGGGTGAAAACGCTTTCCGTGCCCGAACGGGCGACCATTACGAATATGGGCGCAGAACTCGGCGTGACAACATCTGTCTTTCCCTCTGACGAAATTACCCGGGAATTCCTGCGGGCGGAGGAGCGTGAACAGGACTGGCAATCACTTGAAGCCGATGCGGACGCCGAATATGACGAAATAATGGAGATCGATCTGTCGAGCCTGGAACCGCTCGTAAGCTGTCCTTCCAGCCCCGGCAATGTAGCACGGGTCAGTGAAATTGAAGGCATGCCTGTCACTCAGGTCATCATCGGCTCCTGTACGAACAGTTCGTTGAAGGATATGAGCACAGTGGCGAACCTTTTGACCGGGAAGCAGGTAGCTCCGTCAAGCTCGCTGTGTATTGCGCCGGGCAGTCGGCAGGTGCTGCAGATGCTGGCCCGAAACGGCGGTTTGGAACAAATGTTCTCCGCAGGAGCCCGCATACTCGAGAGCGCATGCGGCCCCTGTATCGGACAGGGATTAAGTCCTGCCAGCGATACCGTCACAGTACGTACGTTCAACAGAAATTTCCCGGGGCGAACGGGAACATCGGGCGATCAGTGTTATCTGGTAAGTGCGGAAACTGCTGCGGCTACCGCGCTCAACGGCAATCTTACTGATCCGCGCCGTCTGGAGGAAAAGCCGGTCCAGTGGGACATGCCGGAGCGCTTTGTTATTGATGACTCCATGATCATCGACCCCCCTTCGCCGGAAAAAGCGCCGGAAATCGTCCGTCCGCCCACAATCGGCGCGCCCCCTGAACCTTCGCGTTTTCCGACGTCGCTGGACGGCGAAGTCTTGATCAAGGCAGGGGATAAAATTACCACCGACCATATCATGCCCGCCGGGACATACTTGAAACTGCGCAGCAATATCGAAGCTTATTCAAAAGTCGTGTTCTCATGCTTCAATGAAGAAGGAGAACCCACATTTGCAGAAAAAGCTGCCCGGGTGCGGGACGAAGGGCGGCACGGCGTGATTGTTGCCGGCGAGAGTTACGGTCAGGGCTCTTCACGGGAACATGCCGCCATATGCCCCATGCACCTCGGTGTACGAGTGGTGCTGGCGATCAGTATTGAGCGTATCCACCGCAGCAATTTGATCAACTTCGGTATTCTCCCGCTCACCTTCTCCAATCCCCGCGATTACGACGAGATCGAACAGGGGGATAAGGTTATAGCCACGGGTATCCATGAAAATCTGCGGGAAAACGCATCGATTGTACTGGAAGTTCGCAGAAACGACAATACAACAGTGCAGGTCGAGTGCAGTCACGCTCTCTCAGAATCCGATATCGAAACCGTCCTTGCAGGTGGAAGACTCAATACGGTGCAAACCGCTGGTAAAGACAGCTGAACGTGAGTACCCGGCATTTACTGCCCAACGGTCTCCCACAGCATTCAACATTACGTGACTTCCGGAAGACCAAAGGCCCGACCTCATAGGATTCCAGGGTGAAGTTCCCGCGCCCAACGGGCGGGGAACGCAACCCTGGGTGCACAACACCGTCCGGAGCGGACCGCGAAGCGGTCCAGGCGGGTAGCCACGGGTGTGAACCCGTGGGCTCGCGGATGCCCACCACATCTGCGCCCCAAAGCGGGCGCGGGTGAATCTTCTCATGTACAGCCACAAAAAGTCACAAAAAGTCACGAAAAATATGGCTTCGCAAGAACCAGGAACGATAGGACGACGTGACTATGGGACTATGGGACGACGGGACGACGGGACGACAGGACTACGGGACGGGACGACCCAGAACCCAGAACAACGTGAAACGTGAAACGTGGAACGTGGGTCGTATATTGTTGATGGTTAATGGTTTTTCGGCTAAAAGCTAACGGCTAATTGCTATTGTGATTGCTTGACTTTTGCCGTTCATATTTTAAGATAAACTTTGCAATAACGAAACTTAGTCTGAATAAATTTCAAAATAATAAAATTATCATCCAGTGCTATATGAAACCTGATGTTTCCCAGTTAAGTCAAGCTATAACACGCGAACTATCAAAAGATAATGATTTGTTCGTTGCAGTGCTGTACGGCTCGTCGGTCACAGGCAATTTGCGATCAGACAGCGATATTGACTTGGCTGTGTTGTATAATTGCACGCTTTCGCCCGAAAAACGCATAGCACTTTTGGAACGATTGAATAAGAGTCTTCCGATGCCGGTGGATTTGGTCGATCTATCCACGGTAAGCGGCGTCATTCTCAAAGAAATATTGTGTTCCGGCCGGGTGCTTATAAAAAAGAATCCACAGGCATTTATTCGCCTGCTCGAACGATTGGTTTACAACCAGGAAGATGTTATGCCCTATTACTATTCTGCACTGCGTGAACGCGCGAAAAGGTTTGCAAATGTCTGAAGAAGTCATATTGAACAAAATTGAAAGCTTACGGCGTTGCGTTGAGCGTATAGAGACGAAAACTCCCGCCGACGTAACGGAGTTGATTGAAGACGTGGATTTACAGGATATCATTGTCCTGAACCTGGAACGCGCTGTGCAGTTGTGTGTCGATATCGGCCTACAGATTATCGGGGAATGCGATCTCCCTATCCCCGATACAATGTCCGAGACTTTTCGCAAACTTGCAAAGGAAAACATTATCGACCCCGATAATGCGGAATCTCTGATCCGCGCTGTAGGCTTCAGAAATACGGCCGTTCATGCCTATCAGGAGATTGATTGGAATATTGTGTTTACGATTATTACGACACATTTAAAAGATTTTCGGACTTACGTACGAAGCATTCTAAAATACAATGATCGTTATCATTGTTGACAGAAAAAAAGTATATTTACCACCCGCTCCGCTAGAGATAGCGCCAGAGGAACACAGAGATAGTAACACAGGCATCTTGCCTGTGCCGACGGTCAAAAAAACACAGGCGGGACGCCTGTGATAC
>CAJXKU010000066.1 GCA_913055945.1 uncultured Lentisphaerota bacterium
CCTCATCGCCGTGGACGCGACCGAGGGCATCCAGATAAACACCCGGCAGATGTGGGAGAAGGCGGGAGAGATGGGAAAAACCCGCGCCCTGGTGGTCACCAACCTCGACGGTGAGAACATCCGCTACGAAGAGCTGCTGAACGACATCCAGGACACCTTCGGACGCCAGTGTGCGCCGCTCTTCCTGCCGGTCGGCCTCGGGGATGATGTTTCGGGGGTCGTGGACCTGCTGGCCGCCGACGAAGCCCCGGACGGCGTGGTCGGCGACTTTGACGGCTACCACGAAGAGCTCGTGGAATCGGTGATAGAGAGCGACGACGAGCTGATGGAGCGCTACCTGGAGGGAGAAGACATCGAAGCCGACAGGCTGCGCTCCACCTTCCGGAAAGCTGTCGCCGCCGGCATTGCCCAGGGACTCGCCTGGACCCCGCATGGCGGCTCCACGCTCTTTGTAGAAGCTACGCCGATTCCGGGGGAGCAGGGAATCAAGCTTACCGGACAGCTGGGGAACGTCATGACAGAGTCCTCTCATATCGCCTACTCTCTGGTCGTGGGTGCAGCCGTGGAGATGGGTGTAGACGAAGACTTTTTCGCGAATAAGACAATCCATCTTCACGTGCCTGCCGGTGCCACGAAAAAGGACGGCCCCTCCGCAGGCATTACAATGGCCACCGCCCTTCTGTCGCTCGCACTCAACCGGAAAGTGTCACCGCAATGGGCTATGACCGGGGAATTGACCTTGACGGGCCGGGTTCTGCCTGTCGGAGGCATTCGGGAAAAGCTGGTGGCGGCAAAACGGGCAAAAGTGAAGCATGTAATTCTGCCGGAAACCAACAAGTCCGACTACGAGGAAGCGCCTGAGAAAGTGACAAAGGGTATGACGCCGCACTTTGTAGAGGACTACCGCGATGTCTTCAGACTGATTTTCCCGCAGAAAAGCAAAAAGGCTGGAAGCCGTCAATAGGACGGCCGATACAGTACGCTAAAGGATGCGCAAAGGAAGAGCTTGACGCCCGCACAGGTGCCGCGGACATAAACGGAAACAACGAAAGGCGCGGGGATGAAAACCAAAGACAATGCCCATTCTCAAGGGGTGGAAAAGCTCCACAACAAATGGCGGCTGTTTGTCTTACGTAACGCCATACGGCATAACAACAGCGAGAAGGTGGAGGAACTCCTCGATCGTGTCGATTTATTGGAAGTAAGAGATCGTCATGGCTGGACACCGCTGCGAATGGCGGCCGCTTATAACCGTCCCGGTATAGCCCAACGTTTACTGGAGAAGGGAGCCGAGGTTGATGTGGCTGATGAGTACGGCGTGACCCCGTTGCATCAGGCGGTTGAAGAAGGTGCTCGGGACATTGTACAGAAGCTTCTGGAATACGGCGCAGATGTCAACTGTCTTTATATGGGGTTATGGTCAGTCCTTCACCTGGCTGCTGCGGCAAATCAGACTGAGGTTATTCCTGTGCTGATTGAACACGGAGCTCCACTTGACAGGCGGGACGACGCGGGGCTGACGCCGCTGCATGTGGCTGCCGAGAGCGGGCACTACCGTGCTGTTACGGTCCTGAAAGAGCACGGGGCTGATCCGGCGGCCGTGGATCACCAGGACAGGACGCCGCTGCAGTTGGCTGAAGAGGAGGGATACGAGCGGATTGCGGCATTTCTGCGTGATCACTGTCCACAGCAGGAAGAACCGTCAGCAGAGACAGAGAGTAACTCAGGTCAATAGACTGGACTAGAGAAAGGAATTGCGCTTTGTTATTGTTAAGTATAGTGTTGTGGTGTATCGTGGTGTTCTCTTTTCGAGTGGCATTCGGGGGGAACCCGATTGTGACGTTCCTGCAACGTTCGGAGAATGATCTGATCGAAAAAGCTCAGGCGGTTGTGGCGGGCCAACGGGAAACCGCGGAGGAAGAGGAATTTCTGTTCATCCGCCATTTTTCCCGCCTGGCATTGCTTGAGCTGGGCGGCTTTCTCGTGGAAGTGGCTGTTCTGATTTGGGTCTGGTATTTTCAGATCATGCCTTGGCTGGCTTTGGGGCTGCTTGTGAAGAACGTGATAACCGTGGGCATAAGTGCCGTAATGACAAGAACGCAAATGGATGAAAGCGGTATCTTCAAGACACTTTTGAAGTTACCGAACTGGGTGTTTGCGGCCGATCGGGTTTCAGCATTCATCTCGGGTGCAGGATGTCTCGTTATCTTTTTAAAGGTCAATGAATTGGTTCCCTGGTAAATAGCGTGAGTGATCAAGAGCAAAACGGCGCGAATGTTTATTTGGTGACCGGTAGTGATGAGGCAGGAATTCAGCGCTCCGCTGAAAAACTTGTCCAGCAGATGGCCGGTACCGAACCCGATCCTTTCCGCTTTGAGTGGATCCGCGAAGAGGAGGGCAAAGACCCGGAGGAAACGTTGTGTCAAGTAATATCTGCAATCCTTTCACCGGGATTTACAGGAGGTAAGACCGTATACCTCGAGAATTTTTCAAGTTTTCCTCAGAGCGGCGGCAGCCTGAAACAGGGGGTTAAGGATGCCGTTGAACGGCTGGCAGGCTGTATTTCAGAAGGCCTCCCCGAGGACGTGTGCTTAATTATGAGCGCACCCGGCGTGGATCAGAGGAGCAAGCTGGCCAAGGCGTGTAAGTCATCCGGTAAAATCATTGTCTGCGATAAACCGGATTTACGAAAGCCCCGCGATTGGCAGCCGCGTATGATAGAAATTATCCGCGATGTCGCCCGGGAAAAAAATGTAGAGCTTCCCGCCAAGGTTGCGGAATACCTTACAGGGGTTATCGGCACGGATACCGCGCGGGTTGAACCGGAGCTTGAGAAACTTATTTGTTATTGCGGCGGGGAAGGAGAAACGATTACTGTAGAAGCGGCGCAGCAGATTTGCCAGGGTCAGGGGGAGGCCATATCCTGGTCTTTCCTGGATGCGGTGGGGGAACGTCGACTCGACAGCGCGTTGCATTACCTCGATGTTTTGCTTGGCCAATCCCGGAGTGATTCCGCCGGAAGCACCCGCGGGCTGATCCGGCAGCTTGCCCGGCGCTGGCGGGAATTATTGCAGATTCGCATTTATATGAAAAGAAAGAACATCAAACATCCCAATGCCTTAAAACAGCATGTAGAGAAGCAGAGTAACGAAGACGATGAGAAAGCGGATTGGGTGGCGCGCGGCTTTTCCTTTCTCAATTACCATCCCTATCGGGTGCTTATGCTGGCTGGACAGGCGTTGCAGTACGAAGGAAAGGAATTGGTCCAGGGGATGATCGCTTTGCGGGATACAGACGCAAAGTGCGTGTCCACCAATCTACCCCCGCGGCTTGTTCTTGAGCAGCTTGTTATAAATCTGGCGGGAAAAGAAGGGGCGCAGACACAACGCGCCGCTGGGAGAGGTTGATGAGTGAGACCGATGCAGAAACCGGTGTTAAGGTGTTAAGTATGTTGTCTGAGGCGCTTACGGAGCCCCAGACACTGCAGGAGGCCCTGGAGCATATTACGGAGATGACGGCATCTCTCATGGAGACCCGCCAGACAGCGATCCTGCTGCGGGATGAGGGGCGGGAGAAGTTTATTGTGAAAACGCATTTGGGCATTGAGAGCTCAGAGATCCGCACAGGCCATCCCCTCCCCCTGCCCGATCGACTGGAACGATTACTCTGGCGGATGCGTACGCTTCGCCAGATCGGGTATGTGGAGGCCGGCATCGAGGGACTCGCCTTTCCCATGCTCGTGATTCCGATTAAAGTTAAAGGCGAACGTATCGGTCTGCTCGTGACAGGAAAACCGCAGCAGGACGGGCGCTTTCCCGAAATTAAGCGCCGGCTGTTTGTGCTGATTGCTTCGTTTGCTTCCCTTGTGATAGAGAACGATCAGGCGTACGCATACTTAAATCAACAGTTTGCTCAGCGTTCCCAGGAATTGCGGGAAGCCAGCCTGCAAAAGGGCGGCGAAACGGTGGATCCGAATCAGCTGATGGTAAAATCGTTAAAAAATCCGGATGCAGTGGTGCGATTATTGGCTTCGTCATTTTATAAAGAACTGGTTCGTGCCGGTTTTTCCGCAAATACCATCGCCACTGCGAGTGCGGAAATACTCGACTGCCTTACCCGCAATGAATGTGCTGAACAGGGGTTGGGAAGGGGAGAAGTTCCCCGTTAACCCTAAAATTTAGGTTAACGGGAATTGTGCCGATCCGGGAACCTGCCGGATTCAGGCAAGACACTTTCAGCGGCGAAATTTAGCATCAACCTTTATTCCGACACCCCGGCGGCAAGCACAACGCGGAAGCCTACGAAATTCAGCGTATCGTCCGGGGCGCCGGCGAACGACCGATAGGCGGGACGGCAGTAGTGCGAGGAATCCCCCCAGCCGCCGCCGCGATAGACGCGTTTGGCGAGATTCGCGGTGTTGACGGGGTCCGTGGCGGCTTCCTCGCTGTAGAAGTCCCTGTCGTACCCGTCCAGGCACCACTCCCAGACATTCCCGCTCATATCAAAAATCCCCAGTTCATTGGGATTTTTCCGGCCCACCGGATGGGTATGACCGGCGGGGGTACCGTACCAGGCGACTTTGTCGATATTATCAGCTCCGCTGTAGCGGTAGTCTCTGCCCTTCGAACCACCTTTTGCGGCGTACTCCCATTCGGCTTCCGTCGGCAAGCGGTAGTAGTAGTCTTCCGGCAGTCGATCAGCTTGCCGTTCGCGCTCGGTGAGCTTCTCGCAGAATGTCATTGCGTCCTTCCAGCTCACTTGTTCGACAGGGTTGCGCTTGTTCGGAAACTCACTGGGGTTTTCGCCCATTACCTTTTTATACAAGCGTTGCGTCACTTCGTATTTCCCTATCCAGAAGCCTTCCGTAATCTGTACGTTGTGACTCGGCTTTGAAGGTTTCGGCATACGCTCGCTGTCCGAGCCCATGCTGAATTCTCCGGGGGCTACGTACACGAATTCCATTCCGCAAGAGGGGACTGTCCAGGGTTTGCCTTTCACGGGCGATTCGGGCGTTTCTTCGCTCTCTTTCCCATCCGCCCGGCGGTCTATAGGTTCGGACCGCTCGATAGCCTGCTCGTCGCCTTTCGTCTTTTTCTCCCGGGGTGATGATGTTTCCGGTTGCACCGTATCAGTTTTTGTCACCGCAGGTTCTTTTTTACTTTGAGGACATGATAAAACAACGCGGAACCCATTGCTGGAGTCTGCGGAAGCCGGCGCGAAGTAGTACCGATTCGAGATACGACATTGGCTGGAGCCGGAGAAAAAGTTCCCGTAGGAGCCTCCCCGCACCACACGGTAGCCGGAATCTCCGTCGCGGGTCCACGCACTGCCGTCAGCAGGCGCTCCTTTATAGTGATCGTGCCAGGTATCGAGACACCATTCCCACACATTTCCGCTCATGTCGTAAATGCCCAATTCGTTGGGTTCTTTCCGGCCGACTTTATGCCTGTGCCCCCCGCTGTTTTCGCTGTACCACGCGACGTTGTCAATATTGTCGCTTCCGCTGTACAGGTAATCTTTAGCTTTATGTCCGCCTTGTGCCGCATAAGCCCATTCTGCCTCCGTGGGCAGGCGGTAGCGGTAGCCTTCGGGTAAACGTCCCGCTTCTTGTTCACGTCTGGTCAGCCAGTCGCAGAATCTGCCGGCTTTTTCCCAACTCACCCAGACGATCGGATATTGCTGCTCAGCGGGTTTATTCAGACTTTCTCTGAATCGATCGACGTAATAGGCGTTCCGGTAGACGGTTTTTCCGCTATCCTTCTGATCCAAAAAGCGCTGGAATTGCCTTTCGGTGACTTCGTATTTCCCGATCCAGTAGGGTTCTGTGATGTGCACCGTGTGAGCCGGTTGTTCGTTTGATTCGGCTTGGCTGCTCTCGGAGCCCATCTCGAATTTTCCGGGCTTTATATACACGAATTTCATGTTCAGGCCGGGAACGGTCCAGTTCGATCCCCTCTCGGGCGGTTCAGATTTCGGTGTGGCGATCGGCGCGTCCGTGGGTTCGTTCGAACTGAAGTGACGGCATCCCGGAACCCCTGAAAGCACAGCGGATACGAGAAATAGTGCTGCGGGCAGGTGTAAATGGTGGAATCTTTTCATGATCCGCCCAGCGGTTTTGTTTCTGTTTTCAGGGAAGCGAGTTGCGCAGCAGAATTCTGAATACTCACAACCTACTGCGGCAGTTTGTACCCTATCCCTTTAGAATATTGCATCAAGTTAATCCTGTCAAGCGTATAAGGCGTTCCAGAGCTCCGGATGACAACCTGAACGGGTGAGTCGACAGGTCTGGGGACGGCGGTCCGCCGCCGTTTTCATATGCGTTGTATAACGGGCGAGCACGCCCGTCCAAGGACAAGTTCTGTTTGTGCCCGGGGTTCAGGTTGTCATCAAAATCGTGGTACGAGCGTGAGTTCTGGCGTTCAGAGATTCGGCAAGGGCGGCTGGTTGCGTTTCCCACCGCTCGTGTCATTACTTTGTACAAAGCGCGAGCTCCGTTACAACCTCTTTGTTATGCGTTGGTCTTCTGCAGGAGGTTTAAGCGGTCAGGTAAAGATCAAAGTTTCATTTCAGTCGGTAGCGGATACTTTACGTACGTCAATATCAGGCCATTCCGGCTTCACCCCGTATTGCATGATCACGTCAAAAAAAGGTTCTCGGGTTTCGCGCAGTTTTTCCAGGAGGAGATTTTTCATCTCCTGACGTACCTCCGGGTATGTGTCTGCGCAGTTTTCCAGTTCGTACGGATCTTCCTCCAAATCGAACAGTTCTTCAGCACCGGTTTCGTAGAACGTATACTTCCATTTTTGGGTTAAAACGGCGCGCCAATCGTAGAAATCCAGACTATGGCGCGGGTTGCCACACATCTCCAAGAGAACCTCCGAAGGGCGTTCCGGATCGTCGCCGTTTACAAGGTGCTCAGTGTAGTCATAGCCCTGACAATAAGACGGGGTAGGAATATTCAGCAATCCCAGGGTGGTCGGGAGTAAATCCACGAGACTGAACATCCCGTTGATGTTGCCCCGGGCGGGGATTTGTTGCGGCCAATGAAATACAGCCGGAATGCGAACGGATTCTTCATGCGGCAGTTCTTTGCGTCCTTCCCATCCGTGACTCCCGATAAATTCGCCATGATCGGAGAAATAAACGGAGAGGGTATTATCCTTAAAAGCCGGTGTCTGCTGCACTGTGTCTTCTATTCTTCCGATGTTCCAGTCGAGATTTTCAATCATCGCATAATAAAGGGCCAGTCTCTCCCGCATAATGGGCTTTTCGCTGAAGTTGGGCCGCACGTCCAATTCATACTCATTGAATCTTTTCCATTTTTCGGGTACTTCAAACGGGAAATGAGGGGGATTGTAGCTGACGACAAGGAAAAGCGGTTCTTCGCCGTCATAATTCTGCAGGTATTCCACCACCAGATCCGTAAGAGCATCAGAGGAATACCCTTCCAGAGGCCGAGGTGTAATCTCGCGGTTCTTGTAATAATATGTGGCGAAGTGTTCATTGATACATTCATACGCATACCAGTCATCAAACCCGGCGCGGTGGCGCTCGGGCGTTCTGTTGTAACCTCCCCTGTTAGGAATGTCCACCAGGTGGGAAGGATTTTCGCTTTTTACAATCCCGCAGTGCCATTTGCCGAAATACGCAGTGCGATACCCGTATTCTTTGAGAATCGTAGCGGTGCTCGGCGCCGCGGCTGTATACGCATCGTAAAATGAAGAGACTGGGCCGCTGTGGGCATGTCTGCCGGAAAAGATTGTTCCTCGCGAAGGGGTACATACAGGACAATTCGCGTAGGCTTGTTCAAAACTGACGCCTTCACGGGCGAGACGATCCAGCGCGGGGGTGCTCAGATTGGGATCACCCGTGTGGGACATGGCCTGTCCGCGATGCTCGTCGGACATGATGTAAATGATATGGGGGCGTTTACTCATCGTGCTCCTCCTTTTCGGGTGGTACGTAGGCTGTGAGTCGTAAAGGTCTCTTCAGTGTATAAGCCCACCGCGCTTGCCTTCACCAACATAAGCACGCATACCGCTTACAAGGCTCCGGACAACGCTTTGGAACCTGATGTCTTTAACATAAATATTCATCGATATTCATTATGGCGGCGGATATCGCGCGTAATGAGGTGTCTGAGTGCTCAGACGTTAATGTAGCTTTTCAATGGTCCTGTACGTGTTAAAGTGGACACTGGCGTACGCTCTTAACTGCCGCTTCGGCAGCCTTGGGTCTACAACGTTCGAGTGTTCTGCTGGAAAAAAGCGAACCGGCGCTGTGAGCTGCCGAAGACGCCCACCTTGAACCGGTATCGCGGAACTTTTCCTTTTTTCGCCCCTTGACTCGCGTGTACTTGCGAAAAGACGAACAATAATTAAAGTGAAGAGTTGAACCGAATGCGTGGGGTTATAATGACAACCACGTTTCCACGTGATAAAACCTTAATGGATCAGAAGACAAAGAGGGAAGCCATCATGGAGCCAACAGTAAAGACACGAAGAGGAGACAAGATGAAGCAATTACTTACAGCGTCCGCAGTTTTTGTGCTGATTATGGGCATTGCTGGGAGCGCGCAGGGAAAGAGGATGGTGCTGACGGAGGGGGTTGAAGATGTACTGTTGCGCACGAAGTTAAGTGATAACGGGGAGCGGATCAATGACAGCGATCTTGCGCATAAAAACCTTTCCGATGTCGGAAGGTCACGGGTCGGGTACAAAGACAGCAAGGAAGGGCGAGTGTTGCTGCGGTTCGACGTTGAAGGGTTGAACAGATTTGAATGGAAAAAGGTGGATAAAGTCCAGGTGAATGTTCCTGTCGTGTATCCCTCCCATAATGACCCCGAACTGCGGCTTTATGCCATATCCGAGCAGGATGGGGATTGGAAATTCGAGGAGGCAACATGGCGCGAAAAGAAGGAAGGAGAAAAGTGGTCCGGCGGATTCGGTGGCGGAGAACCGGGGGGCGGAACCTTTGAAAAGAAAATTCTGGCCACGGCCAATCCGGAGGGGAAGCACAACGATGAAGTGGAATTCGAGATTCCTTCCAGGATTCTCGGCCGGTGGTTCCAGTCCGATTCGCCTGAAGGTAATCCGGGACTGATGTTGACGATGAACGAAGGAAATGCCGTGAACGTGGAAACAAGCGCTACCGCGGGAGCTACGCCTAGCTTGGTCATCGAGGGGGAATGGAATGTACCCGAGGAATTTTACCGTAACGTCTCGGGGACTGTCCGCATGCTCGGCGCTTCGAGTGTTCAGAAGCGATTGTTTGAAAAATATCTGAGCTCCGCATTTGAGGAATATAATCCGAATCTGGAGAAAAAGCCGATCAACGACATCAGTGGCCGGTGGAGTAAAATGCAGGACAGAGGCGGAGGCGCGTTTAAGTTCGTGAAGGAAGGTAGGTATGATGTAACGCTGCTGGGGCGCCTGACGTGGGAACGTCGCGTTCCCGAGGGAATCAAGGAGAATATGCGCTACATCCCGGTGGCGAAACAGGGCGTATACCGGAACGATGAACTCGTGGGCGGCGTTGAATATGGTATAGCGGTCCGCAAGGAGGGCTGGAATCCCCGCGTGGAAGCATTCGTGCAATTCTGCAAGAGCGACCTGGTGCAGCAGAAACTGGCAGAAGAAAACGTATACCATTATATGCCGGCAGATGCGGAGCTGCCGGAGTTTGAACGGGAAGAGTGGGAAGACCCGGAACCGTGGAAAGGTCCGAAGCCGATGATGGTGCATGGCGTTGACATCCATGTCAATGGGTGGACGACCGCATGGATCGCCCAGCTTGCCAGGGCCCAGATGAAAGGCTATAACTCCGCGCTGTCCGGGGGACCGGACGCGGTGCTGGACTGGGCCGATGACAACGGCTTCCTGATCTCCGGCGGGGCCAATCCGGGGAGTGCAGAACGGATTGCGAAACATCCTTCCTGCTGGGCCACCTTCCTGGAGAACGAGGACAGCGCTAATGCCTGGGTGAAGAAACTGTATCATGATTTCTCAGAGAGGGATGAGAACAAATGGCCCGAGCGGGTTAAGGATTTTCGTGAAGCGCGGGACGGCGGATTCAGCGATTGGGCCAGAAAGAAACACGGCTCACTGGAGCAACTGAACAGTCGGTGGAATACGGACTACGAAAGCTGGGATGAAATCAGCCTTCCGGACCCTGGGCTTGATGAAGTCGTCGATCTTTATGACGGTCTCCTGGATTTGGAAGGCAATGAGGGCTGGCAGTGGCGTCTGCGTATCGGGTTTCGCGGTGTACGGCATACTTTCATCGATAATCCGGAGTTGCTGGACTTTATGCGTTACATGGTGAAAGTATGGGCCAAGAACTACGATGAACGCATAAAGGCTATGCGGGAATACCTGGGGGACGATTACCTGTATTCAACAAAATCCAAGCCCGACCCGTATGAGCACCGCGCATCGGATCAGTTCAACCAGGGCAGCTTCGATTATGGCCCTGGGAAACAGCACCCGCATGCGACGCAGGAGTTCATTGACGGCGTCCAGATTCCCCTGGGGTGGCCCGTGTGGGACAGCGAAGACCACAAGTATAACCACAACAAGTCCACCCCGCGGCGCGTGCGCGTAGACATTTTCAGCGAGTACCTTATGGGTCAGTTCCAATCGACCAGTTATGACTGGGTGAAGAATAATCGCCGGGGAGCCCGCGCACGCTATAAGGCGGCCATGCGGACGCGACGGCAGATTCGCAGGAACGAGGAGGTTTTCCGTGCATTTTACGAGGCGCGGAAAAATGCGGATCTCGCCGTCTTCATGAATGAAGGCAATCGTGCCTTTGATGTGTACGATCCGATGAACGAGCCGTATGAGCTGGGGGCTACTGTAAAGGCTTTCGGTTATATGGACGCGCTGGGCCGGCCGTGGAAGTATGTGATGGATCTGGATCTGTCCGCCGAGTCCGTGACCGGTACGCTGGTGCTGGATGCGCCGTGGCTGACGGATGAATCCGCGGAGAAACTGGCGGAGCTGCCGGAGGACCGGCGCATCATTGCCGTCGGTGAGGTGCCGAACACCAACGAGTATGGGGAACCTCTGCCGGAAGAGGCCCTGAACAAGCTGAAGGATCGGGCGGAGGTCATAGAGGACTGGGAGGCCATCAGTAATCACATTAAGCCGGTGGAAGGTCTGATGGAGCCGTATACGCGCGTCAGCTCCGCCGGGTTTCATACGTGGAATCGGCATCGGGGCATGCCCCGCTGGACCAATCAGAAGCCCGTAGCACGACTCGCCCTCCGACGTGTGGAGCATAACGGAAATCTGTATCTTGCAGTGGTGAACTGGAAAGACGAAGCAATTACCGCTCCGATCCCGTGGTCAGAGGGCAAGACGGTATATAACCTGGCCAGCGAGACGCCGGACGAGCCCGTGAAAAACACCGACAGCTATAAGTACCCGAAAGAAGGTGTGGCCCTGTTTAAGATCCAATAAAAGGAAAAGTGTGCCATAGTCATCAAATGGGATGGGGCACGGTGTGGTCCATCCCATTTGTGTATTCCGGATTAGCCCTTAACCAGAAGATGCAACCATAAGAAGACGTTTGAGAAAAGCGTGTTACGAGATAGAGCGAGTTCGAAAATGAGGAATCACGCGAACACAACCTCACGCCGCGCGGTGACGTGGCGAATAACAATCCTGCTTGCTGTGACCGTTTTCATCTTCGCGAGTTCCCCTCAGTTCCTGAATGCCGCGGAAAAGAACGCCCGGACGGGATACACTGTGAAACGGTTGGAGCGTTCGCCGACCATTGATGGACATATAGCGGAAGACCCGGCATGGGAAGATGTTCCCTCCCGAGAGGATTTCATCACGTTGGACGGGGAGTCCCCACTGTTGAAGACCCGGCTTCGCATGGGATGGAGACCGGAGGGCATATATGTGGCCGTCTGGTGTGAGGAGTCGCAGATGGATTCGTTGAAGGGGCAACCGGACGACACATCCCAGCTTTGGGGGGATGACAGCGTGGAAATTCACCTGGATGGTCCGGATACCCCCGGCTACCAGCAGTTCATGATAAACGCCTTCGGGGCAGTGCAGCGTAGGATGCACCCGGTCAATCGCATAGTCTCGCCGGATTGTGATGTGGCTGCTGAGCGGGATGATAACGGCTGGTCGGTGGAGCTGCATGTTTCCTTTCCCGGCCTGCGGAATGTGCCCGGCGCGGACGGAGCGTGGCACGGCAACGTAGCCCGTAACCGCCATGCCGGCGAGCGTTTCCGGAGTTCCTGGGCCCGGGTGGAGGGCGGTATGCACGATCAGGAGAATTTCAATAAACTCAGTTTTGCCGGCGAACTTCTCCCGGAAGAAAAGGCGCAAATACAGCGGAAAATCGTGCCGGTTTACGTGGAAGAGATTGATGAGCGTATACAATCCCTGAAGGACTGGGATGGGAGTGCGCACTACTACGAAGATAGCGTTCAGCCGCTCATTGAAGAATGGAAGGAGCTGAAGAGCCGAGCTGGAAATGTGGATGAGATGGCTCCCCCGCAGGTTGATGCTTTTCTGGAGACCATCAGGGGATTCAAAACGACGGCGGAAAACACCAAAGAACTCGCCCTGTTGAAAGGCCCCTATCTGCAGAATTTAAGGGCGGACAGAGTGACTGTCATGTGGCAGACGACCCGTCCGGCCCCCGCCGAGCTCACCTGGTGGGGTCAGGGCGAGAAGAAGAATAAAACCCTGGAAAAGGAGGGCCGATTTCGCGAGGTGACCATTGATGGACTCCGGCCCGACAGGCGGTATTTCTACAGAATCGAATGCGGTAGAGAGGGAAACATCTCTGGCTCCGGTGCGTTCACAACGCTGACTCCTCCCGAAGGCGACCGAGCGTTTTCGTTTGTGGTATTCGGCGACAGCCGGAGTCAGCCGGACAGATTCTCTCGGGTTATCCGGGGGATCAAACGGGAGCAGGGACTATCATTTGCATTACACACCGGAGATCTTGTCGGAGATGGGAAAAAAGCCGAACAATGGCAGAGTGAATATTTTGATCCGGCCGCGCCGTTGCTGAAGGATCTGAGCGTCTGGCCGGTGCTGGGGAATCACGAGAAGGACTCGGATCTGTACTTTCAGTATTTCTCCCTGCCGGGCAACGAGCGATGGTATGCGGTTGATATAGCGCAGATGCACTTCGTTTTCCTCGATGTGCATTTCAGTGAGTTCAGTCCGGGAAGCGAGCAGTATGAATGGCTCAAAAACGACCTTCAGGACAGCGCTGATCGACCGACGGTGGTGACCTTTCACGCGCCACCTTTCAGCTCGGGGACGCATGGGGGAGCGGAGCCGGTGCAGAAACATGTGGTGCCGCTGCTCGAAGAATACGATGTCAAGCTCGTCTTCTGTGGTCATGAGCACATGTATGAGAGGAGCAGGAAGGAGGGCGTGACGTACATCACGCAGGGAACCGGCGGTGCACCTTTACGTGACAGGGCGGGGGAAAATCCTTATTCACAGAAGGTGGCTTGTCATGTGCACGGGTACACTGTGGTTCACGTCAGCTCCGGCGAGAACGGCCGGGAAGCCAGGGTCGTCACCCGTAGTGCCGAAGGGAAACTGCTGGACACCGTGACCATAGACCTAGACTGAGTCGGGCGGTCTTGTCGGGTTGATGATCCTCGCCGGGATCCCTTTTGGTGGGCGCCGTGCACAGAATCTGATGCGTAAAACGTCGGAACAAAGTGTAGAGAAGTTCGTGTTTTATGATGTCGAGAAACAGGAAATTGCGCTGTTCGAGGTTCAATGAAACGATCAAGGGAGAACGCTTGCGGGGAGATAGAATTGGACAGCGGTTCGTGTAACGGGTATAATATTCGGGAGTAAGTCGCGTGGACCGGTACAGTCAAAGTGGGGGGAATCGGCTCCCCGCGGTTTGGAAGCGAATCCAGTAAGT
>CAJXKU010000067.1 GCA_913055945.1 uncultured Lentisphaerota bacterium
TGAATGAAATATTGAAGATGGAAGGAAAAATGTCATAGTAGCGCAGGTTCTCGGGAGGGGACACACACCCCATCCGGACACATGCCCTTATTTCCGGATTTTAGCATTCGATCTCAACGGTACACTCATCGGTAATCCGCACGGTGAACTGCTGTTCGAACAGGCGTGGCAGGAAATAACAGTTCATCAACGCCCCGTTCTCTGTTACTTAACCGGATGGCTCCTACAGAACGCGTGCGACATGGTACGCAACAGTTCCCTTCCTGCGCCGGATTATCTGATCACAGGCGCAGGCACGTGCATATACGACTACGAACGGCAGAAAACACTTCAAGTATTCGACGAAATCCTGGAAGAGAATTGGGAACTCGATAAGATCGATAATGTGATGCGGCAGTTTTCAACAGCCGAGAAACGTCCTCCCCATTACCAGGGAACCTTTAAATCAAGCTGGTTTCTGGAAAATGCCACAGAAGAAGAAATAGCCGTTATCAAAACCAACCTGAGAGAAGCGGGACTGGAAACCGTCGTGGAGTATGGCGATAACCGGGTGATGGATATATTTCCGCGACACGCAGACAAAGGAAATGCGTTGCGCTGGCTTTTACGTCACTTACAGATTGACGGTAAGGCCTGCCTTGTGGCCGGAGACGCCGGAAACGACGGGAGCCTATTCATGATCCCCGGCACGACCGGCATTATTGTGGGAAACGCGCAACCTGAACTTTTTGCGAATACTATGGAACAGCCTGTCTACCACGCCGAGGGTGTATGTGGAGACGGGGTGGTTGAAGGACTGGTCTATTACGACGTTCTCTCGGATTTCCCTTCTGTAACCTCCACCTCCCCCACCGAAGAGCGGGTTGAACCCGAGATAAAACGCTTGGTTCGCGAAGAGTATTTAGAGAAGCTCTCAAGCGAAGAAGTGAAGTATCTGCAAACAGCCTATGCCAAAGCAGTCGAGACACTCCGCAAAAACATCACCCCGATGGGATTCTCGGCATGCTCTCTTACAGATAACGAGATCAACGGCACCGAAGAGAATTACCAGAGTGTGTGGGCACGGGATGGAGCTATGTGCGTCCAGGGGACCATCGGGTTGACGGATGAAGACATCCGCACGTGTCAAAAAAATACGCTCATCACATTGCTTAATCACACATCGTGGAACGGCCAGATCCCCGCCAATGTCCGAATCGATCGAGGAGTACCTGACTATTCCGGCGTGGGGAACATATGCTCGATCGACAGCGGTCTGTGGACAGTGATCGCATTCTCTGAATATGTCCGGACCACAAGGGATCTTGAATTCTTACGAGAATACAGTTCGACACTGCACCAGGTGATGAATTGGTTGACAGCCCAGGACGGCAACAATGATGGATTGCTGGAAATTCCGGAAGCAGGTGACTGGACAGATCTGTTCGGGCGCAGCTATAATGTCCTGTATGACGAAATCCTGTGGTACTATACGAATTTTGCCTACGGACGGCTCCTGGAGTTCCAGGGCGATTTCCGGAATGCCGGACATTACTTGCGACAGTCCCGGATCATCAAAGCAACCATCCTCAGGAAGTTCTGGCCCACTTCCGCTTCAACGGAAACGTCCCCACTCAGCTTTACAGAACTGCAGGCCTCGCTCGGTGATACACGTTACCTGCTCGCTCAGGTGACGCCATTTGATTTCAACTGGCGCTGCGATACATACGGCAATATTCTCGCTTTCCTATTCAATGTACTGGATTTTGAAAGGGCGAAACAGGCTTTTCGCTTCATGTGGGGTGTCGGCATCAATAAGCCGTATCCGATATCCAACCTGTACCCCGTGGTGTCACCGGGGGACAAAGACTGGCGCAGTTATTACACAGTGAATCTGCTCAATCTTCCGCATCACTATCACAACGGCGGCATCTGGCCCTTTATCGGCGCCCAGTGGGTACGTTTTATCAGTCGGCTTGGCTTCCGCGACATAGCCCTTCATGAACTCCTTAAGCTTGCGGAGTTGAACGAGCAGGGCATTCATTCGGCGTGGGAATTCAACGAATGGGCGCATGGTGAAACGGGCCGTCCGATGGGCAAATCTTTCCAGGCCTGGTCTGCCGCCGAATTTATTCATGCGTGCCAGGAATTGCAGGTCGGGGAACAATAGACCTGCTCTGTTTGTGGACAGGTTCACCTTGCAAGTTCAACAACAGCCATTAATGTGAAATTACTATGGGTATGCAGGCACAAACGTATTACGAAATGCTGGAGGTTTCCCCGGAAGCTGATTTCCACGCCCTGAAAAAAGCGTATTATCGAAAAGCCAAAGAGTACCATCCCGATCTTTTCCCCGACGATCCAGAGAAAGAAGAGCAATTCAAACGTCTTGTCGAAGCGTTCGATGTACTTTCGGACCCCATCCGTCGCCGCACTTACGAAGAACACATCCGCGACTCCTCCGCCGGCACCGAATCTTATCGCCCCGGCTATGAGTACGCTGAGAACGAAACAGCGATTATGGACACCTGCGCCGACGACATACTGGAGGAGATCATTGTCGGCAACACGATTCCCCGGAACACAACGCTCAAGACACTTATGCTCGACCTCGAGAATACAGAAAAATTCATCCGCTTCCGCGAAGCGAAAAACCTTTTTTACAACGGCAATATCCACGAAGCAAACGCACTCTTCGAGACAGCAATCCGGGACTCCCCCAACAACATTCTCTACCGGTATTATCTCGCCCGCAGTTTTGCCCTGTTCGGACGGTGGCGGAAAAGCGAAAAGCATCTGCAGATCGCCATAAGAGTGGGAAGCATGCGCATACCGCCCTTGAAGCTGACCCGTTTTCATAACGAACTGGCCTGGATACGTAAAAATCGTATGGGAATCCTCGGTCGGTTGCGGGCAAGGGCCAAAGAAAAAGAAAACCGGTCTGTGCTGTTGGATGAAGGTGAAGAAATGCGCCGGCAGGCAGCTCGTACACTCGAGCAGATTCACCGAAAACAGGAAAAGTCAAACAGCAGGAAACTTCCGCGCTGAATCCGAAGCGTGTTTTCGCCGGAAACAGCGGATTCATGCGGGATACGAAAGATAAGGTATCGAAATATGGAAGATCAATTCCGCAAGTACCATGGTTTGGGCAACGATTACATCGTCATCGACCCCGCACGCTTTACGCGTTCACTCACGTGCGACCTCATTCAAAGACTCTGCGACCGGCATCTGGGCATCGGTTCAGACGGCATTCTGTACGGCCCGTGTTCTACAGATGAACTGCCGGGAGCTCAATCCGCCACCTCAAGCTCCGCGAACAGTACGGACGTTGAGAACAGCTCTCCGCCGGGCGTAAGCGTGCGGATTTTTAATCCCGACGGTAGCGAAGCAGAAAAGAGCGGAAACGGCCTTCGCATATTCGCCCGCTACCTGCAGGACATTGGCCATGTACACGAAGGCCAGCAGACAATTGAGACACTTGGCGGCCAAGTTTGCTGTACACTTTGGCAGAACAGCAGGGACGTACGAGTCGAAATGGGCAGGATTACCTTTAAAGCCGACGAGATCCCGGTATCGGAGACCGAAGGGGAAGTGCTCGAGAACACCGTAGACGTCGCCGGAGAAGCCGTAACCTTCAGTGCTGCTTCTGTGGGCAACCCTCACTGTATCGTCATCCGCGACAGTATATCAAAACAGGAAACCTGCCGAATCGGACCCGAATTGGAAAATTGGCGACAATTTCCGTACAAAAGCAATGTTCAGTTTATGCAGATTATTGACCGACACACGGTCGCCATAGAGATCTGGGAGCGGGGAGCAGGCTACACGCTGGCATCCGGGAGCAGCGCCTCTGCCAGCGCCGCGACCGCCGTTCGCCTCGGCTTTTGTGAACCGCCGGTCGCGGTAAAAATGCCGGGCGGAACCCTTGAAATAGAGCTCGATGAGGATTACAGCGCATATCTGAAAGGACCGGTCACCGCCGTATGCGCGGGCACCGTGTGCCCTGATGTTTATACATGAATGCAAAGCATACTAAAGTATGAACTCTGACGGGCTAAAACTGCGCTATCGACTCGTAGGAGTTCATGCTTCAGCATGTCTGCCGAGTCTCATATCAGCGTGGCCGCCGGTGCAGCCACCGGACACCCCAGTATGAGACTCGCCGCCTTTAAGAATTCAGCAGACCGCCTAAAGGCGGTACTACAAACCTTCAGATATCCAGGGAGGCAATTGCTTGTAGTTCCGGCTTCAGCCGGATCTTTACCCGGCGAGTCTCATACGAGGGACTGCGTCCAGCGTGACGAATACACCCTGGATGGTACCGACATGCTGAATGCAATTCCTGAACGCAGGGACTGCGTCCAGCCTAACAAATACATCCTGGATGGTAACGACATGCTAAACGCAGTTTGCTGACGCAGTTCCTCATACGAGCGTATCATTCAGACCGCTTAGTCTTTTACAAACAATGAACGTGATATACTACCGTGTATCATCACATCCTGAATTAACTCCTGGTGTGGACAACAACACTTCTAAGCATAAACAGGAAATCATTCATTTCAAATGAATTCTAGCGGAGAAAAAAGGCATGCCGGACAACATTCAGATTATCGGAGCCAGGCACCACAATCTGAAAGGCTTCTCGGTGGCGTTTCCCAAGAATTCACTTTCAATCGTCACCGGATTGAGCGGTTCAGGCAAATCCACCCTCGCCTTCGATACACTCTATGCAGAAGGCCAGCGACGCTACGTGGAGAGTCTGTCGAACTACGCCCGCCAATTTTTGGATCGCCTGCAGAAACCGGACGTGGATCGAATCGAGGGACTTTCGCCGGCTATCGCGATCCAGCAGCGCTCCGGGCAGGCGAATCCTCGCTCCATCGTGGCCACAACGACTGAAATTCACGATTACCTGAGACTCCTTTTCACCCACATCGGCAAACCGCATTGTCCACACTGCGGGAGACGAGTCAGCGGACAAAGCGCAGAGCAGATCTGCGAACACTTACAAAATCTCCCTGAACAGACACGTTTTATCCTTATGGCGCCCTATGTGCGCGGAAAGACTGCCGCTCCTGCCACCGTCATCGAACAAGTACGGCGGGACGGGTTTGTTCGCGCCAGAATCGACGGCAACATCGTACGCCTTGAAGACGAAGAGCCTGATCTGTCCAAAAATACGTCCCATACCATCGAAGCGGTCGTGGACCGTTTGATCAGCGGCCGTACATCCCGCGAACGGCTCAACGACTCCGTAGAACTGGCCCTCCGGCTCGGCGAAGGCATCCTCACGGTTTCAATCGAGGACGCCTCAGAAGGCTGGCGCGAGGAGGTATTCAGTCAACACCTGGCGTGTCCGGACTGCGGAATCGAGATCGATCATTTTCAACCACGGGATTTCTCATTCAACAGCCCTTACGGCGCCTGTCACGCATGCGGCGGACTGGGCACGATCCTTACACTCACCCCGGACCGGCTTGTTCCCTATCCGCAGCGATCCCTGAAAAAGGGCGCTATTCCGCTACTGAAGTTCGGTTCCCGCCGGGTGATCAGACACTACAATCATCTCCTGAAATGCCTCGCCGACCACTACGGCTTCACTTCAGGAACTCCCTGGGAAAAGATTGACCCGGAAATCCGAAACATTCTCCTTTACGGCAGCGGAGAAGAGATTATTTCCTTCGATTACTGGCGCGGCGGACGTTTAAAGAAAAATCGAAAGCCTTTTGAGGGCTTCCTGCCGATGCTGAACAGACGTTTCCGTGAAACGCAGAGCGAGCGCGTACGGCAGCGTTTACGGAAAGACATGATCCGGCAGACATGCCACGAATGCCGGGGCCGCCGTCTGAAGCCGGAAAGCCTCGCCGTAACAGTGGGGGGAGCCTCCATTGATCAGTTCTGCCGTCAGAACATCACGCAGGCCGGTGCTTTTCTGGACAATCTCGAACTTTCCGATGAAGAGGCCAAAATCGCGGACAACTTATTGCACGAAATCCGCCAACGGCTCCGATTCCTCCAATCCGTCGGCCTCGAATACCTCACTTTAGATCGCGAAAGTCATACCCTCTCCGGCGGGGAATCGCAGAGGATCCGGCTGGCCACGCAGATCGGCAGTGGGCTGACAGGCGTTCTATACATCTTCGACGAGCCCACGATCGGATTACATCAGCGCGACAACCGACGGCTTATCGAGACACTTGAAAAACTGCGTGACCTCGGAAACAGCGTCGTTGTCGTCGAACACGATTTACCCATGATCCGGGAGGCAGACTGGATTGTTGACCTGGGGCCGGGCGCCGGTGTAAACGGAGGACATCTGGTAAAAGCCGGAACGCCATCCGAAGTAAAGGCATGCCCCGAGTCCCTGACGGGTGCCTTTCTGCGTAACGAACGCCAGGTGCCGCTGCCCTCGGAACGAAAAACCGGCACCAACCGTAAACTGACCATCCGGCGGGCATCCGAACACAACCTGAAAAACGTGGACGTATCCTTCCCCCTCGGTACGCTCTGCTGCGTTACAGGCGTCTCCGGCTCAGGTAAAAGCACACTGGTCAACACCATCCTGCGAAACGCCCTGTGGCACCATTTTCAGCAAAAGAGCGATGCACCGGGACAACACAAGGCGCTTGAAGGCGCGGAAAACATTTCCAAGATGCTTGTTATCGACCAGAGCCCCATCGGACGCACGCCACGTTCGAATCCGGCCACTTACACCGACATCTTCGCCGATATCCGCGAATTCTTTGCCAAAGTGCCGGAGGCTCGCAAGCGCGGCTACAAGGCGGGACGCTTCAGCTTCAACGTGAAAGGCGGCAGGTGTGAAGAATGCCGGGGCGATGGGGTAAAACGTATCGAAATGCATTTCCTGCCTGATGCCTATGTCACGTGCGAAGCCTGTCGCGGCAAACGTTACAACCGGGAAACGCTCCTGATCACGTATCGCGGCCACAGCATTGCCGACGTCCTCGACATGACCGTCAATGAAGCCTACGAATTTTTCAATGCAATTCCCAAGCTTAAACGTAAACTGGGGATGCTCGCCTCGGTAGGCCTCGGCTATATCCACCTCGGGCAGCCCGCCACGACGCTCTCCGGGGGTGAAGCACAGCGGGTGAAACTCGCCGCCGAATTGGGCCGACAGACAAAGGGCCATACCCTGTACCTGCTGGACGAACCGACGACCGGCCTGCACGCCGCAGACGTGGAACAACTGCTGGATGTGCTGTACTCGCTCCGGGACAAAGACAACACGGTCCTGATCATCGAACACAACCCGGACGTGATCAAAGTCGCCGACCACATCATCGACCTCGGCCCCGAAGGCGGTGACGGCGGCGGCTACGTGGTGACCGCGGGTACACCGGAGGACGTCAGCCGGTGCCGCGCATCCTATACCGGCGCATTACTCTCAGATATCCTGGCATAGTCGAAGCCGCGTGAGAACTCCCCGCCGAACGGATGTCGTCAGGTTTCTTTCGGACACGCCCGGACTGCTGCGTTACAGGCCGGGGCTGCACTTGATGAACTGACCGCTCATCGTTACAAACTGAATGGGACGGGTAAAGAACGAAAGATCATTCTCTCAAGCTCAGTGAAAATGCTCGTCGCTTTGAAGAAGAGCATTTCCGCCGAGTCACTGAGATGAAACTTACTCGTATGAAACTCGCCGGGTAAAAATCCGGCTGAAGCCGGAACTACAAGCAACTGCCCTCCGGGATATCTGAAGGTTTGTAGTACCGCCTTTAGGCGGTCTGCTGAATTCTTAAAGGCGGCGAGTCTCATACTGGGGTATCCGGTGGCTACACCGGCGGCCATGCTCGTACGCTTACTTCGTCCCTTCGGGACTGCCTAGCCGTTGCTTGCGCAAGGTCGTTCGAGGTCCAGAACTCAAGCACGTACGGCGATTTTGATGACAAGCTGAACACCTGAGCAAGACAGTTGTCTGGAGCCGGACGTCCCCGCCCGGTAACAGGGGCCCAAAGAACGGCGGAGACCGCCGTCCCCAGTCCTGCCGGTTCTTTATGTCGGACGTTCAGGTTGTCATCCAAAGTGAGTTATGTGGTGCGCGCCGTTATGTTGCAAAAAACGATTCATATTTCGCATCACCGCAAAATCTGTAGTAAGACAGGACGTTCACGCAACATAATGCGCGTACGCCTTGGCAGCGCTGGACGTCACTTTGCAATTGATCGACGAAGTCGATCTTTCGGAGTGCGGCGCGCTCCGTGCGCCGCTTTGCACTGCGTGCAGGCATTGCATGCAGCGGACTGTGTCCAGCGTGACGATTACAGCATGGATGCTTACGACATGCTAAACGCAGGGACTGCGTCCAGCCAGATAAATACACCATGGATGTCGACGACATGCTAAACGCAGTTTGCTGGACGCAGTTCCAAAGCGCTACATAAAACGTAGCGCACTCCAAAGACAGCCTTGCGGCTGTCGTACATGTGGTGGGGGGATCGACGAAGTCGCAAGATCCCGACCTTTATAAAGTGTCGGGGTCGATCTCTGGAGTGGTCCCGATCTCTCTAAAGAGAATCGGGACGGGCCGCCGCACTCCGAAAGATGCTTCGCATCAGTATACTGATTATCGAACAAGTCTTGGGCTCAATCGTACTTGAACCACTGGATACTTATTGAGAGTTGGCATTTACTACGACCATGGACCATGATCCCCAATTGCGAGCGAAGGGAGCTAAGTTCTGTCATAAACTGTTATTACCATACCCCGTTCCCCACATGTCGAAGTTTACTTGTTCGTTTTTTTATCTTTTAAGGCAGACCCGTTTGCATGACTTATTCAAAATATTAGAGTATTAGAAATTCTTAATTAAAGGCAGAAACGCTTATGACAACACATAACGAACGCGACAAAGCCGCACGCGTGCTGCACGCACTCGCGCATCCAGTCCGGCTGGGTATTCTGGAAGTTCTCCAGGAAGGCGAACACAACGTCACCGCTCTTTACAACAAGATCGGCTGTACGCAGTCCATGATGTCGCAACAGCTGCACGTACTCGAAGAGCAATGCATCATTGCCACACGCAAAGAAGGAACAACCAAATTCTGCCGTCTCCGCAACCCAGAAGTATTAAACATGATGGACTGCCTTCGCAGTCATCTGTACAGTTATCTGCGCTTTCGTTTTCAGGAAGATATTGCCGAGGAGATCAGCAACGGCGAAACATAACCTTGCTCAGAACACCACGGTATCGGCGGGTTCTTTTTATTAAGAAATAAAAAAACAACAGAAACAACTTGCTAAAACCAAAGAGGATAAGGAGGGATCACCTATGAAGGCCGTTATTGTGGGCGGGGTTGCCGCAGGGGCGAGCACGGCTGCACGTATACGGCGGCTGTCTGAAGACGCAGAGATCGTCATGCTCGAACGCGGGGATTTCGTATCTTTTGCCAACTGTGGACTCCCCTATCACCTCAGTCATGTCATTGAGGATCGCAGCGATCTCCTGGTAATGACGCCGGAAAAACTGTACAGTCGTTTCCGAATCGACGCCCGCGTCCAGCAGGAAGTCCAGAGCATTGACCGGCAACACAAGACCGTTACCGTAAAAGACGGCCGTAGCGGAAAGCTGTATACCGAAGACTACGACAAGCTCGTATTGGCGACGGGATCGAGTCCTGTCCACCCGCCGATTCCCGGTGCTGACGATCCTGATGTCATGCAGCTGTGGACCATTCCTGACATGGACCGCATCCACGCCCGATTAAAGGAGAACGCACAACGCGCAACGGTTGTGGGCGGCGGCTTTATCGGCCTCGAAGTTGCCGAGAATCTGCGAGAAGCCGGACTCGATGTCACGCTCGTGGAAATGATGCCCCAAGTCTTCCCCGCCGTAGATCCAGAGATGGCGACGGCCCTTTCGCAGGAACTCACGGCCAACGGTGTCCACGTGAAGTTGAAGCGAAAAGTCACCCGCATCCATCGAGAAAGCAATTCTACCGAAGCCGCCGATGAATTGACACTTACGCTTGACGATGGCACAGAAGTGACCACAGATCTTGTTGTAATGGCGGTCGGGGTCCGCCCCAACGCGGAACTTGCCGAACAGGCAGAACTCGAGATCGGATCAGGCAAAGCCGTCCGAGTCAACGAGCACATGCAGACCTCCGACCCGGACATCTACGCTGCAGGAGACGTTGTAGAAACACGACATATGGTGCTTGACACGCCTATGCAGGTGCCGCTTGCCGGACCTGCCAACCGACAGGGTCGTGTGGTGGCGGACAATATCTGCGGACGATCCTCCACTTACCAGGGAGCACTGGGAACTTCAATCGTAAAACTTTTCAACAAGGCAGGCGCAGCCGTGGGCGCGAACGAACACATGCTGCAACAGCACAGCATGCCTTATCACCGTATAATGGTGCATCCGTCCTCGCACGCCGGCTATTACCCCAACGCATCAGTCCTTTCAATCAAGCTTCTGTTCTCGCCCGAAGGACGCGTCCTGGGCGCTCAAGCGGTGGGTGAAGAAGGTGTAGATAAACGCATCGACGTCATCGCCACGACTATGCGACTCGGCGGCACCGTCTACGACCTGGAAGAATTGGAATTGGCCTACGCCCCGCCGTTCGGTTCTGCAAGAGACCCGGTTAACTATGCAGGAATGACAGCGAGCAACGTCCTTAAAGGCGACACATCGCCTATCTATCCGGACGCACTTCCTGAGGATGCTTGTCTGCTGGACGTTCGTTTCCCGGAAGAACAGAAATCCGATCCGGGCGTGGAAAATGCCACAATCATCCCGCTGCCCGAACTGCGCGACCGAGTGAGCGAAGTTCCCCGCGATAAGGAGGTAGTGGTCTATTGCGCGGTAGGGTTGAGGGCGTATATGGCCGAACGTATCCTCCGACAAGCGGGATTTCGGACACACAATCTTTCCGGCGGACTGAAAACGTACCGTATGGTGTATCCCCGAAATCCGTGAGCCGGAACTCACGCTCGTACCGCGATTGTTAAAGGAATACTTTGACAAGTATCCACTGATTTAAATACGAGCCAACCCGCCGGGCGGCGGAGCCGCCCTGACACCCTGCGCTGACAAGCAGGAAATACCGAGCTCTGAGCCAGTGCTGCTGCTCACATTGCGCACATATCAAGCAGTCGTAACTGAGGTCGAGCCTCGCCCCGGAATATATTGAGCTGGGGGGTATAGGCGATGTACCATGGCGCGCGCGGGAAATTTTCCGGGAGAAATCCGAACGCAATGAAGGGCATCCTTCTGCCGGAATCGTCGACCACGGTACCTTTGCTGTGCCCTCCTTTCACGGTAGACACCCGCTCCGGTTTCACGTTTGAGCTCAGGAACACAGGTTCCGGATTTCCTTCTCCGAACGGTCCCAGGAGGGTCAACTCCTCAAAAAACTGATCCGTCAACTCCGAGAACGGCACGCGCGCAAAGATTTCCAGCCGCGGACGCATTGCGTCTTTACTCAAGACCGAACGTACTTTCTGCTCAAAAACCTCTTTGAACTCAGACAACCGTTCCGGCATGACAGAAAGTCCGGCGGCCTTCGCATGTCCTCCGAAACGAGTCAGCAGCTGGCTGCATTCTTCGAGCATCGCCACGAGGTTCAACCGCTCAATGCTTCGTCCTGACCCCGTGAGTTCTCCATTGCCGTCCTCAGTTACGACAATGACGGGCCGCCAGTATTTCCTCACAAGACGCGAGGCGACAATACCCAGCACACCCTGATGCCATTCTTCCGAACTCACCACAAAGGATCTTCGTTCCGGATCTGCGCTCAATTCAGCCTCCACCTGAGCGGAGGCCTGCTCAAAGACTTGCTCTTCAATCTTTTGCCGTTCCCTGTTGTTCTGCTCCAGATGACGCGCCAGCGGCAGTGCCTCGCCCACACTTGTGGTCTGGATAAGACTCAATGAATGGGCCCCGCTGCCCATACGTCCAGCCGCATTCATTCTGGGCGCAAGACGGAAAGCGATGTCGCCGGTGTCAATATTATCTTTGATACCTGCGATTTCACATAACGCCCGCACACCGGGCCGATGCTGGCGGGAAAGTTCACTTATGCCGAACTTTGCCATACAGCGATTTTCCTGAACCAATGGCACAATGTCGGCAACCGTTCCCAACGCAACCAGATCCATCTCCCGCCTAAGGTCAATTTCATCTCCGCACAAACCGTGATCTCTGCCATATTTTAAAAACGCGTGGCAGAGTTTAAATGAAACCCCTACGCCGGCCAATGATTTTGAACCGATATCGTGCGCGGTCAATTTCGGATTAATGATAGCGTTCGCGGGGGGCTGTTGCGGACCGGGCGCGTGGTGATCAGTAACGATCAGATCAATGCCCTGCTCTTTTATCTTCTCGCCGGCCTCCCTGCTGTTGATGCCGCAATCGACGGTGACAATCAAAGAAGGCGGCTGTTCCCCGCAGGCTTTCTGAACTGATTCGGGCGTTATCCCGTACCCATCTTCGAACCGATTGGGCACAAAACATTCCGTGTGGACACCGTTTTTTTTCAGGATTGAGGAGACCAGCGCACTCGAAGTAATTCCGTCTGCGTCATAATCCCCGTAAATCAGAATCTTTTCATTATTCGACACTGCCCGCCATAAACGTTCGGCCCCCTCAAACGTTCCGGAAAGCTCGTAGGGATTCCGAAGCCGCTTCAACCGAGGATGCAAGTGGTCCTCAATCTGATCTTCAGGGATTCCCAGATTTGCAAGAAAGAGCGCAACAGGGCGCGTAAGATTATTCTGATTACGGAGAGCCTCGACGCTCTCTTTCGAGGGTTCTTCATTCACGTGCCAGAGGTAGTGTCCGGACATTTCATTCATACCTATCCTTATGATTTTTTACATGATTCTGCCCAGACTATAATGCCGAAAAGCTGAGGATCTAATCCTGCAGAAATTCACGGGCTCTGTGTTTCATGCCCACCGTTTCCAGAAACTCTTCATCGAGGAGCCCCTTCCTCTCCTCAGAGCTGTAGTCCGCAACGTTAGCCAGATGAACAGCCGCCAGGGGCCCTTCCTGAGGTTTCCCGACGTCGCCCGGCCGATGGTGGAAAACAACCGCTTCGACGATGTCGTCCGGGAACCCCCATAAGCCGAGAAGGTATCCGCCGAGTTCTGCATGGGAGAAGCCGTAATGCTCTATTTCGCCGGCAAACACAGGTTTTCCTGCAGCTTCAGCCTCGTCGCATATGGCTTTGTACTGGTCCGGAATTTTCCGTACGAAGAGAAGCTTACCCACGTCATGCATCATCCCCGCTACCGCGGCATCCGCTGCTAATTGTTTATCTTTGACCTGTTCGCCCACGAGTTGTCCGGCCATCGTCCCTACCCGCAATGAATGCTCGAAAACCTCAGTCAAAGAAAAACGTTTTACTTCAGCAGCCTCGAACTGCTGAAACACACCGGTCGTCAGAACCAGCGATTCTGTTGTTTCGAACCCGAGCATAACCAGAGCTTTCTGCACGCTTTCTATATGTCTGGGGATACCGAAGAACGCGGAATTAACCAACTGCAGCATCTTCGCCGACATTCCCACATCCTGACTGATAATATCGGCCACTCGGTTGATGTCGCACTCCGGATTCTGAAGTTCCTCCTGAAGCTTCTGATACCACGGCGGAAGAGAAGGCAGGGTGTTCACCTCGCCGACCAACTTCTCCAGTTCTTCATTTTTTAATCGACCGCGGATCGTGCTTGCTTTTCGCACAGCACTTTTCAACACCTCCAGATCACACGGTTTGGCCAGAAACTGATGGGCCACGCCGACGGATCTTTTGATCATCTCCCTGTCAGAGAGACCGGAGAGGATCAGACGGATCGTGTCCGGATATCGTTGTTTGACT
>CAJXKU010000068.1 GCA_913055945.1 uncultured Lentisphaerota bacterium
CACCGACTCCATGCTGCTGTCCATCTCCGTAAATGAATTCTCATCAGCAATCATGTGTATCCGTTGTTGGGCAGTCATCTGATAGTGCTGCCCGCACGAGGGGCATACCTGGCAGTTATTATCGATTTTTGAACGATAGATAACTCCCTGGCAACCTCTGCACTTCATCCACAGACCGGGCGGTATTTCTTTTTTCTGCGGCGTTCGAAGTGTCGAATACGCATTTCTCTTCTTCAAAAGCGGCATCCCGTTACCCCCTTGCCACGGTTAACACCCCGATTCTTGCATTCGGGTTCCATTGTTTCAGTGTCTCAACAGCAGCTTGCAGTGTTGAGCCGGTTGTCAATACATCATCAACGACTACTATATGCTTCTGAACCATTTCCGCATCCGCTTTATAGGCAAAGACCCCGTGCATGTTCCTGCGCCGTTGCTCGTCTCCCAGTTCCGCCTGCGGTGCTGACCAGCGCCGCCGTCGAAGCTTCTGAAGCACAGGCACATCCAGAATCCGCCCCACCTGCTCCGCCAAAAGATACGCCTGATTGTAACCCCGCCGCCATTGCTTCCACGGATGTAAAGGAATCGGTATAAGGGCACTCGGCCATCCATCGCCGTACTGAAGCCAACTGCGGGCCATCCGTCGCCCCAGAAACGCCGCAAGCCACGGCTGACCGTTGTACTTGAACCGATGCACCATCTCACGGGCCTGATGCCGAAAAGGGAAAACGGACACGGCGTGGTGCCATGCGCGCTCCTCCCGCCGGAGGCACTCAGTGCACAAGTCAAGGACACCGTCGATTGGGCCCCCACATGCGCCACAGCGGGGGGCGTTCATTTCTGATAATGCCCCGGAACACGAGTCACACACCTCCGCGGGTACTGAAGGCATATCCTGCATACAAACCGGACAAACTTCCGGCACAACGAAATCAAGCAACCCTGAGATCAGAACAGCAGGCGACGGCATAAGCTCACTTACCCGAACAGATTCACTTTCTTTGCATTCTCGTTCATCGTTCCAAAGCTACGGATAAAATGACGGACTTCACCTCTACAGACAAGAGCGCGCGGAGCGAATTCTATGCGTTCACTTCACCGCCCCGGCTTTTCACGGCGGCACGCCGCGGTACGCTGATAACACAATTCTATGTACAAAAGTACTTAATCTACCTGTTGCTGATTCGCCAGATCGGCCACTTGTCGCTCCAGCTCCTTCACCCTTTCCTTCAACTCATCAATCCGCTCCAGATTCCGCTGATTTTTGGCGAACTGACGCCGTGACACCGCAGGCATGCCAACCACTTTCGCCCCCGCCGGAAGGTCATTCGCCACGCCGGACTGCCCCATAACAATACTGCCGTCCCCGACGTCGAGATGACCCGCTACACCGGCCTGACCGGCAAGACTTACGTGCTGCCCCACGCGTGTACTTCCGGATATTCCGACCTGAGCGACGATGAACGAAAACTTACCCACGATCACGTTGTGCGCGATCTGCACCAGGTTATCAATCTTAACGCCTTCCTGAATCCAGGTCTTTCCGAATCGGGCTCTGTCAATTGCGCACTGTGCCCCGATTTCAACATCGTCGTCAATCTGAACAATTCCGACCTGCGGAATTTTTGTATGACCATTCTCGCCGGGGATAAAACCGAACCCGTCGCTACCGATCGTTGTCCCGCTGTGGATAATTACAGAATTCCCGAGAAGACAACGTTCCCGGATGGTGACGTTGGGGTAGACTCGACAATCACATCCCAACTCCGCTTCAGGCCCCACGTAGGTGCCCGCGCCCACCACACTCCGATCGCCCACAACTGCATCCCGCTCAATGACCGCCTGGGCCCCGATATGTACATCTCGACCGACTTGAGCTGCCTCGTCCACCACAGCCGTTTTATGGACACCCGCCGTGTACTTCACCGGCGGGGGAGCAAACAACTCGATCACTTTAGTAAACGCCCCGGAAGGGTCCTCACACACGATCCACGCCCGCCCTTCGGGAGGTGCTTCTTCGAAATCGGGTGGAACCAGTACAACCGTTGCATGCGAAGAGAATACTTTCGGACGGTATTTTTCGTAGGCAACAAAGGAAACGGCCCCCTCTTCAGCTTCGTCCAACCCGGAAACACGGGACACAATCAGATCCTCAGCACCTACGAGCCGTCCGCCGATTTCTTCGGCTATATCTCGTGCAGTCAGCGTCGGCATGCTTCTCTCCCGCTAATAAATCTTTTCTCAGAACATTGGGCACCTCTATAGATAGCCGTCACACGGAAACCGTTCGGTGCCGCAAACAGCTGCTTCTATACTCAGTGAAATGGCTTCATGGCGTACGTCCGGGCTGTGGACTGATGTCGCCGTCAAGAGGCATCTCCACGTCCGCATCCTCCGGAACTTCGTCTTCATGCCCTTTGTTAAGCTTCTGCAGAACAGTCTCGGTCATATCCGCCTCTTCAGGGTAATGCAGCACAGTTGGTATCAGATTTGAGGTCATCCCCGAGCTGTCCAGCACAATATCAATATCCTGTTCATCAGCATACGCCCGGATAACGCTGCGGATTTCCTTCACGATTTCCGTGCGCTTTTTCATATACTCTTCTTTCAGGTTCTGCACTTTGCCGGACATAAATGACTGAAACTCTTTCCGCTTCTTGTCGTACAACTTTGCTTTGGCCTTCAGCTTCTTCTGCACATCGGCCCGGGCACTTTTACTCAAGCCGGGATTCCGCATTCGTTCCCTCAACTGCTTTTGTTTCTTTTCAAGATCACGCACTTCCGTTTTTATTTCCTCGCCTTCCGCTTTCAGTTCCTTTCGCTTTTCTCCCAGCTCTTTTTTGTAGCGCACAGTCTTGTAATAATTCTGGAAGAGCTTCTGCATATTTACGCAGCCGAAATTGTCGATTTCCACGCCCCAGACAAAGCCGCTTGACAGCAGCAGCAAGGGCATCCCCAGTAAGATAACCGTACGGAAACGATCGACGCCGTGAGCAAGTTTAGTTCCCATCACTGTCATTCACCTCCTTTTCGAGTAGTTCCACTACGTCTTTAAACTTCGGCACATTATTTTCATCCAGATCCATAAGCGTCCGATGGGCATCCAGAATTGTACCCGCGCTCTCCTGCGTTTCGGCCGCTCCTGCCGCCGCTTCGCACAGGTTCTTCCAATTCAGTTCTTCAACGGTTTGGTTGGCGAATCTGAACAAACGGGAAACGCCCACCACCTGCATTGCTTTATACAAAGGCTCACTGGCGTTGAGAATCACCACTTCAGTTTTACCTCTTGCCTGCAGACCAATCATTGCGAAAACGCCTAAAATCGTGCTGTCCATACCTTCGCATTCCGAAAGCTCAAAAAGGACAGTTTCCATGCCTTCCTCGATCATCCTGAGTCCGTAATCCCGCAACTGTTCGCTGACCTTAAAACTCGCCCGGCCGATTATGCGGATCGCTGCAATGTTTTCTTCGCGCGCTGCCAGAATCTGTACATCCGCCATTTTTATCACCTTGCGTTAGAACTCACTATACTCACGAAAACCATCCTTCAACGCTACTGATCCTGCTCCGTGAGAACAGCTTTAATGCGCCTTACTCCGCGGCTTGAGCTTTCTTCTTTTTTGATCTTGAACCCGCCCAGTTCTCCTGTCCGCCCCACATGAGGGCCGCCGCAGATCTCCAGGCTGAAGTCGCCGATCCGGTAAACTTTAACCTTATCACCATAGCGGTCGGCAAACGTCGCCACCGCCCCCGCCTCTTTGGCCTCCTCCAGCGTCATTTCCTTACACTCCACGGGCAGATCCCGGCGGATAATGTCGTTGACACGGCTCTCAACCTTGTTCAGCTCCTCCGAGCTGAGCTTTTCCTCGTGGGTAAAGTCAAAACGTAGACGCTCAGCATTGATATTCGACCCAGCCTGCGTTACATGATCTCCCAGAATCTCCCTGAGAGCCTGATGCAAAAGGTGCGTAGCCGTATGCAGCGCGGTGGTTCTCTCAGATTGATCAACCAGTCCGCCTTTAAACTTCTGTTCCGCTCCGGCCCGGGACTTCTCCTGATGCTTCCGGTAGGCCTCGCGGAATCCTTCCTCATCGACCGAAGCTCCGTGTTCCCCCGCCATTTCCCGAATAACTTCCAGCGGCAGACCGTACGTTTCGTATAAATGAAATGCCTTGCGTCCACTTATCCTCTTATGCTCGAGATCCGAGGGCATTTTGGCCATCAGTTTTTCAAATTCCCGCGACCCCTTTTCAAGCGTCGTAATGAATTGTTCTTCCTCGTTTTTCGCTTCTGTGGAAATCTCTCCTCGACTGGCCGCCAATTCAGGATAGGTTTCACCATAATCCCGAACCACACGTTCGGTCAAAGTGGCGAAAATAGGTTCCCGAATGCCCAGATTCCGCATTTCCTGAAGACTGCGCCTTATCAACCGGCGCAATACATACCCCTGGTCCACATTGCCGGGGCGCACACCATCCGCCATCAGGAACGCGGCAGCCCTCACATGCTCTGCAATCAGTCGACAACTCCGCGATTCAGCAGGCGCGGGTTCACTGATCCTCTCCGCGAGATCGGCCAGAATCCCGCTGAACAGTTCAGTTTCATAACAACTTTTCTTACCCTGTAATAACGCGGTAACCCGCTCCAAGCCCATGCCGGTATCGACATTCTTCTGCTCAAGAGGTTCATACCGGCCTTCGGCCGTTTTGTTGTACTGCATGAATACATCATTCCAGATCTCGACAAACTTGCCGCATTCGCACGTAACGCCGCACTGGGAACTGCATGCCTCTCCCGGCAACTCGATAAACATCTCTGTATCCGGACCGCATGGGCCGGTCTCTCCAGCGGGGCCCCACCAATTATACGATTTGTCCAGAAAAACAATCCGTGATTCCGGGATACCCATTCTCCGCCAAATGCTTGCCGCCTCCTCATCCTGCGGTGCATCGGCATCACCGGCGAAACAACTGATCCACAACCTCTCAGCGGGGAGTCCCAGCACTTCGGTAAGAAATTCGTAACTCATCCTGATCGCCTCTTCTTTGAAATAATCGCCGAGCGACCAATTGCCCAACATTTCAAAGAAGGTCAAATGGGTCGTGTCACCCACTTCTTCAATATCGTCGGTGCGCAGGCATTTCTGGCAGTTCACAAGCCGATTTCCGGCCGGATGCTTCTCCCCGAGAAGAAAAGGTACCAGCGGATGCATGCCCGCGGTTGTGAACAGAACCGTCGGATCGTTCTCCGGGATCAAGGGCGCGCTGTTTATCTCCGCGTGCCCCTGATGCTGAAAGTAATCAATATAGGCCTGACGGAGTTCTTTGGCCGTCGTTATAGCATCAGTGCGAAGCACAGTCAACCTCCAGAAACTTATTCTCCAGCATTCCCCTTCGTCGTCTACATCGGCGTATGTAAAAATCGCCTGAAGATGTGTGTTCCACTCATCGGCATTTTATACACACACAAGCCGCAGAAAGATGTTGCCATTGGCAACTTAATTCATGATTACATATTTTCTATCAGGGCGGAAGCCGGCGTATACCAGAGCTTCAATCCATCAAAGCAACGGCAACAACAGTTATCCTGCTGTTGCCGTCGCCCTTATATACAAAACAGATCCAGTTACACCGTGAATTGCGGCAACGGAAACTGACTGGTGAGTTCCCGCACTTCTTTTCTGACGGATTCAGCGACGCCCGGTTCATCCCGATGTTCAATTACTCTCTGAATCCAATCCGCAATACGCGTCATCTCTTCCTCTTTCATACCTCGCGTAGTCACGGCGGGAGTGCCGATACGTAGCCCGCTTGTTACCAGAGCCTTTTCCGGATCAAAGGGAATGAGATTCGCATTGACGGTAATACCGGCGTGATCAAGAGCGTTCGCTGCGTCTTTTCCGGTAATATTCTTAGGCCTCAGGTCAACCAGCATGAGGTGGTTGTCCGTACCCCCGGAAACAATCCGGAAGCCCCGATCTGTCAATTCGTCAGCCAGTTTGCCGGCGTTGGCGACAATCTGCTTCTGATACTCTTTAAAGGACTGCGTCATTGCTTCTTTAAAGCATATCGCCTTACCCGCTATCACGTGCATCAAAGGACCTCCCTGAATCCCCGGGAAAATCCGGGAATTAATCTTCTTTGCATGTTCCTCCCGACACAGAACCAACCCTCCTCTGGGTCCACGCAGGGTCTTGTGAGTTGTCGTGGTCACGATGTCAGCGTACGGAACCGGATCGGGATGATCGCCGGAGGCCACCAGCCCTGCGATGTGCGCCATGTCCACGACAAAGTAGGCATTCACGCTGTCCGCAATCTCCCGCAACTGCTTGAAGTCAATTGCGCGCGGATAGGCGCTGGCGCCGGCAACAAGCATTTTGGGCTGATGTTCCTTAGCAAGCCGCTCAATTTCGGCGTAGTCGAGTCTTTCGCTGTCCTGATCAACCCCGTAATTGACAAAATTATAAAAACGACCGCTGAAATTCGCTTTCAGGCCATGCGTAAGGTGACCACCGTGATCAAGACTCATTGCCAGAACCGTGTCTCCGGGGTCCAGCAGCGTCATGTAGGCCGCCATATTTGCCTGACTTCCGGAGTGTGCCTGAACATTCGCCGCTTCAGCACCGAACAACTCACACGCACGATCTTTGGCCAACGTTTCCACCTGGTCTACATAATCACACCCGTGATAGTAACGTTTACCGGGATACCCTTCAGCGTACTTATTGGTGAGCAATGACCCCACAGCGTCGCAAATGGCCGGGCTGGTAAAATTTTCCGAGGCGATCAACTCAAGACTCTCGTCCTGACGCTGCATCTCCCGCTCAATAGCGCCTGCCACTTCAGAATCCTCTTCGTAAAGTCTTCCCAGCCCCTTACCTGCCAACGCGTCCATCTTACGCAGCCGCCTGGCGTGACGAGCTTCCTTGGAAAACGGAGTTGTCAGCCATGTCTTAACGATTTCCTTGAAATTATCCGCCTCCTGGGTATCGCCCGGCAACACAAGCAGATTCGCTGCGTTATGCGTCCGACTCAGCGTGGCCTTATCCGTGTCAGCAACCAACGCAGCGCGCACCCCGTAGAAACGATTCGCGACCATACTCATGCCGATCCCTGAACTGCAGAACAACACGCCCACATCCACCGTGCCTTTTGTGATTGCCTGAGCAAGTTCAGCGGCATAATCGGGATAATCATCGGCAGGGTCCGGCTCATTCGCCGCACCGCCCAGATCGTTGATTTCGTAGCCCTCCTCCTTCAAATAATCAACCACCTTCGTCTTCATTTGAAGACCGGCGTGATCCGCAGCCACGCCGATTCGCACTTGATCTTTATCTCGCCAGTCCGTAATACTTTTCATGACACACCTCGTTAAGGTTTTTCTTCGTATTGATGTTCGCTCAACTTACTTTACGGTCCACTTTCCTCATTTCTTTCCGCAATAAACCACGTAACTCATCCCTTTCTTCGCCAATCCTGATCCCGGAATGTAACGACAAATGCATAACCTCTTCGCCCGAATACAACCTGTAACGCCTGAGTTATGAACAGGCAGGGAAATGTCTGCATTCCGGTCGCAGTACGTCTCAGGCGGCGACCGACCGGCTGCAGAATGTTTTAAAATAGCACAATTTTTCTATCCTTCAAGAGGCGCCTCTCCTTCCGGTGCTTAAGCCCAAAGCACCTCCTGCCGCCGCTGTATACCCCCATATATACGCATACACATTTTCCATAACTCAGATTATGCATAAAATCGGAATCAGGCTGACCGGGAGAGGCCTTGTGACGGTTGAAATTGGCAATAATGCGTGCATAATTCAGGATAAGAGAACCTTAATACTTGCGTTGTTTTATTTTTCAGGAAAAATCAGAACTACAGTATTTTTCGAGTCCTGATATATCGTAACACTCTTAACCTAAATTTTAGGATTAACGCACGCTCTTGGCCAACTTTTGTTCAGGCAGCAAGAAAGGCTTCCGGGTCATGCTTTCCACACTCATAACCGTATTGGCAATCATCTTTTACACCGCGGGCATCATCCATGCTCTGCACGCGATTCTCTATGCGAAAACCTCCAAATCAGCGATAGCGTGGGCCCTCGTTCTGATACAATTCCCTTTCCTCACTATTCCCCTTTACTGGATATTGGGACGATACCGTTTTCAGGATTATATCACCATACGCCGAGAAGGCAAAACAAGCCTTCGCGCTGTAACCGGTTCCGCGCTGCAGAAGCTTGCTCCTTTTCGGGTGCATTCTTCACGTTTTCCGTTTCGTGAATACCATCTGCCCGAAAGCCTGATCGGACTCCCTCTAACGCGCGGTAACGAACTCGCGCTTCTGCAGAATGGCCGGGAAACCTACGAAGCAATGTTCCAGGCCATCGATAATGCTCGGAGCTACATTTTACTCGAATTCTTCATTATTCGCGCTGATCAAACCGGTAATACCCTGCGCCGAAAACTCATGGCCAAAGCGCAGGAAGGCATTCGCGTGCACTTTTTATACGATGAAATCGGCAGCTATACTCTACCCGGAAATTATCTGGAAGAACTTCGTGCGGCGGGCGTGAGAATAGAAAAATTCGGGGCCGCCAAGTGGGGCAACCCTTTCCAGATCAATTTCCGCAACCACCGTAAGCTGCTCATTGTGGACGGCGAGTACGCCTCGCTCGGCGGCATCAACATAGGAGACGAATATTCCGGGAATCGGTCGGGATTTCAGCCCTGGCGGGATACAAATATAGGCATCCGGGGACCGGCCGTCCAATGTCTTCAGATCACTTTTATTGAAGATTGGTACTGGGCTGCACGTGAAGTACCACAACTAAGCTGGACGCCTCCGGCTGCGGCTCCCCACTCCTCCCATCTCCTGCCCCTTCCGACCGGGCCTGCCGATCGGCAGCCTTTATGCTGTTACTCGCTGTTGCGGTTATTCAACGCAGCCCGGGAGAAATTGTGGATCTCCACGCCGTATTTTGTTCCTGACGATGCCCTGTGCGCCGCATTGAAACTCGCCGCTATACGGGGCGTGGATGTTCGAATCATTCTGCCCCAGCAAGCAGATCATTTACTGGTATACCTCTCCTCATTCCATTTTCTGGAGGATATGCTTGACGCGGGGGTGAAATTTTACCGTTACCAACCCGGATTCATCCATCAGAAGGTTATCCTTGTAGACAACACGGTGGCCGCAGTGGGAAGTGTGAACCTGGACAACCGTTCCGTTTATCTTGATTTTGAGTTGACAGCACTCGCCATCGACAAGAGATTTGCCGGGCAGGTCCAGGAAATGCTCGAGGCCGATCTCGGCCTGTCCCGTCAACTCTCCCCCGGCGAATATGAAGACCGATCAATATGGTTTAAGCTCGCAGTCGCTATAGCCCGCCTTCTGGATCCCATTCAATGACACGCCAGAAGATACTGGACTTCCACGTCCTTGGTGAGGGGAATGATCCAGTCGCGGTAGAGTTCGACAATGACTTCCGGAGAAATTTTAAATCTTGCGGAAGGAGAGTTCTCCACCGTTGCTTCCCCGGTCAGTTCCTGTCCATAGGCACGGGCTTTTGCTTCAACCCTTTTCAAAAGCCGATCCTCAACTGCTTCATCGGAGATCAGCTCCCGAATGGCATCCCCGTTCCCCGCGCGTATCAGCGCCTCATATTTATCGGGAAAGTTCTGATATTTGCTTTCCGCTACAAATTTCCCATAGTGGATTCGCCTGGAGAGCGTCTGTAGATTGTTTACATCACACACCGCACTGGAACCATATTGAGCATCGTCTCCCGCTTCGCATATGCGGGGGACAATCTCCGTCTCGTAAACCCGCCGGACCTGATTGTTCATATTGATCGTGTTGGGCACCAACGGATTTTCGTAATATTGCAAAGGTTTCAGGACGGGCTCCGGCAGATCTTCGAAAAAAGCGTGTTCATCAGGACTCGTATATCGCCTGACTCGAGCATGGATTTTTTCCGTTTCATGAAGCAGATACCCGGTCAGGCTGTGCTCGCCGACAGGATCACTGAATGCGCCGGGTTCATAGACCACAGGGTTAACATCAAATTGCGCCCTCTCTATGAAGCCGAAAATAATGGATTCTTCCAACCGGGCAAGAACGTCCCGGATATTTTCAAGGAACAATTGCTCATTCATCGTAATTCCAGCCTGATTTTTTCGAATGATTCCCTCGAAAACTTTAACACAATCCCTGTCACTGCTCTCTCTTACAGCATTCACCGCCCCCACCCAAACGCCCATTACCCTAAAATTCAGGATTATTCAGTTCCGGCCAAAGACCACCGCCCGCGACCGCTCAGCCTCAGCTGACCGTTCGCCGGGCAAGAAGATACACCCCATATCAGGGCGTATACAGAACACAACGCCACAACTGCCATCCCGAAGCCCATTCGTTTTCCAGCATCAACCATGGTCTTCCATGTCGATGTATATCTGCCAGCACATGATTGTCCGTGGGGTAAAATATACCGTTACAAGGCGGCACAAGCAGAAAAAGCTGCTCTTCACGGGCCCGGTCACGGAACGTCTCCTCGTAGAAATCTACACTCGCCAGAAACCTATCCTGCCCTGCTTTACCGAATATGGTTGCGGCTCGGAGTGTAGGCACAACAACCCTCGCCTCGGGCCAGAACCGGTCCATCAGGGAAGTAATCCGGGAGGCGGTGGGAGAAGAGGGAAGAACGCCTGTCTGCATCTCTTCCCATTTCGGCGTATCCTGAGCAGTCCCCAGCATCGCCAATCCCAGAACGATCAGGCAGCACACTGTTCGAGTCAGATATCGGGCCTCCCACCTGAACGTAGAAACGATCAGAACTACAACCGCCGTCCCCAGTATCATCATCATGACCGAAAAACCTGCCGCAAAAACTTTGACACTGTTTAAAACCACCCCCGTAACCAGCACAGAGACCAACCCGGTGACCAACCATATCCCCATCTTCTGTATGGGCGTTTTCACCGTAAGTACGCCCATGGCCGCGGCTGCCGCCATAGCCGGAGACAATGCTCCTGCCAGTGTCCAACATTCCTGCCGGAAGACCTCGAGAGAAACAATACGTATCTGATCGACCAGGCGTTCCCAACCCGGCCACGGATCTCCCATAATCAGCCAGCTCAACAGCAGACTCAACGCAAGGCAGTAGCACCAGGGCGCCCATAGCACGAACCGTACGCCGTATATATCCCGAGCGGTTAAAGACCGACTATGCCGAAGTTGCATCGTGAATAAAGCAAGCATAACCAGACTGAGGAAGATGCCGGTAAAACCACAGAACACAAGTATCCCTGCGGCCACCCCGACCATCACAACATCGCGGAGCTGCTCTGTGTCAGTCCAGCATACGCCGTGATATACCATAGCCATCAAAGGCACGGCCACGACCCAGTGCGGATCTGAAACTGCCCACGTGTCCCTGAAAAAGGGGAACAACAGCATAATCCCCACGATCACAACGCCCAGCAGGCGCGCCATCCAGCCGGCAGGCGTCAACCGTACCAGATAACTCAACGTCCATACCTGCACCACCGCCACCAGCAAGTGGGTCCCCGTCAAACCCAACGGAACCGCAACGACTTCTGCACCGAGCAGTGTAACGGTTGGGATCAGCGGGAACTCCTGCGAAGCCACCAACGCTTGTCTACCCCAGTTATCCCCTCCCAGCAAAGCCTCCACAACCCGAGCGTGCAATACACCCCCGTCAACCGACGAAAAGCCCAGGCTATACCGTACGACTGTCAGGAGAAGAAAAAGAAGCGCATAGACAGCGAAAACTTTCATGCGTTGCTCCAGAACCTCATGATCCGCAGCTTCTTCCGGGTGCGCCGTACCGTGCCACACTTTCCGTATCCACTTTTTCCGCATCCCTCCGGTCATTTATGGGGTGCCTCTCGGTTACTTCTCTGTTGACGTATTCCTTCCGTTTCCACTGCAGCATCAGCCGCGTAGTGTCGCGTCTTTTCCCAATAGTGGGGGCGGCGGATCAGTTGAAGGGTCCCCTTCCAGGCCGCATAACTCATCAGCGCCCAATACGCAGGCATCAAAAGTCCGTAACCGGTTAAATGCCCCAACCCGCGGCGTACACACGCAACAGCACTGCAGTACGCGAATGTAAAATTCCCCACGAACAGACAAACAACTCCCATGGCAAAAATCGCTCCGGGGAAAAACTGGGCGATTAACGGGGTCTTAAAAACAAACCACAGCAGTGTAAGCGTCCAATAGACCGGATTCACCAGTTGGCACAGAATCGTTCCACCGACGACCAGCTGAAAGTGGCTGTAATTGCTGATCCCCAGGCGGATCATCTGTCTGAACGGCCGCCGAGTGTGAACAAGGTACGTCTGTATGAACCCCTTGGTCCACCGGGAACGCTGCCGAATCCAGTGCTGAAGACTCGGACACGCCTGTTCCCATGTGGTCGAATCTATAATCCGCGTCCTCCATCCCCTTGTAAACATTCGTAAGCCGACGTCGCAATCCTCTGTGACATTGTAAGGGTCCCACCCCCCTATCTCAAGCAGAACATCAAGCCGAAAGTGATTGGACGTCCCTCCCAGGGGTATGGGCGCATGAAGAGCATCCAGTCCGGGGAGAAACATATCGAACCACATCGCATACTCAGCAGCGAAACAACGTGTGAGGGCATTCTGATCAGGATTATAGAAATTCAGTTTCGCTTGAACACAGGCGACTTCTTCCGGACTGCGGTCATAAGCCAGGACTGCTTTTTTCAGCTGGTCCGGCTCCGGCCTGTCTTCTGCATCGTAAATGACGCAGTACCGTGCGTCACTCCCCTCGAGCCCCACGTTGCAGGCCTTAGGCTTTGTCTTGGGGTAGGAGTCAGAGACCACAACAACCGAGAACGGCTCCTCCAACGCCATCTCCCGGGTAGCCGTTAACGTTTCATCATCGTCCTCCTCTACAAGCAGTCGAATATCCAGCTTGTCCCGCGGGTAATCCAGCCGCCGGAGATTGGCGATAAGTGACGGCAGCACGTCCGCCTCCTGATACAAGGGGACCAAAACAAGGTAAGGCGGCCACTGGCTCCGGTGTTCATTCAATTCGGTTGTCTCGACGCTGATCGCCTGCCAGTTTCGCAGAGAAAGATCGATCAGAAACACCCGATATACAGAAGAGACAAGATAAAATGCAGTAATCATGCCGTTGATCACCAGAAGCTCTATGCGCCAGTTGAAGATACCCGCAGCCACAAGCCCCACAAGCAGCGTATACCCCGCATACTTCTGCCATCGCACAATGGTCTGCTCTGCCTGTGCAAAATTCCGTCTACGGAAGGTGGTGTTTTTCTTATCGACCATTTTTTCTCTAAAACAACAGAATCATATCCTATACAGACAAATTTCCAAACCTCAGCCAACTCTCATACGAGCCAACCCGCCGGGCGGCGCAGCCGCCCGGCGGTTTGGCTTTATTGCCCGTCTCACATCACACTTGACGCGGTTGCCGGCGGGTGGTACCTCACCGCATAAAACAGCACGGGCTTTCCCGTGCGTTCTTGATCGAAATCGAAATCGCTATCGAAATCGGAATGCCGGACGATTCGATCCCGATCCCGATTGCGACTTCGTGAGAGAATCATAATGCGATAAAATTCTCCTACGAGTCGATCGCGCGGTTTTGGCCCGTCAG
>CAJXKU010000069.1 GCA_913055945.1 uncultured Lentisphaerota bacterium
CTGACCACCTTAACCCTGTCTCCATTACCAACCTATACATAAGCGCCCGTTCCGGTCCCTCAAGGCCATGATGTTTCCCGTTCTCTTTTGCCGCCTTGAGCAACCGCGCATAGGTGCCTTCAGCGGCATCCACGTCGAGACTCTTCTTATACGCCTCAAACGCCGGTTCGTACATCCGTGCCTGCATATACAGATCTGCGCAGGAAAGGAGGAGTTTCTCGTCGGATCCGCCCACCCTGCGGGCGCAGTTCAGAAGGACCAGCGCCTCTTGCTTTTCGTCACGCTGCAGATGATGCTCAGCGAGGAGACGCCACAACTCAGCACGTCCGGGGTTCTTCTCAAGCTGCCGCCGAATGAGCCAGCGTGCTTCGTGCACGCGTTCCTGTTTCAGCAAGGCCTGGAGCAGACCTTGCCGTAAGTTTGCGTCTGCCGGATTTCGAACCAGTGCGTTGCGATAAGCAGATTCGGCTGCAACAGGCTCTCCTTGCCGCATATACAGCTGCCCCAGGCGTTCCAAGTAACGTCCCCGGTTTGAAGGCTGCAGATCTACAAGGTTCTGATACTGGGTCAGGGCCTTTTGGTCATGGCCTGTTTCGAACAGAGCACGCGCAAGCGCATGCCGTGCTTCTGTAAACGTAGGCGTGCGGTTGAGTGCATCGCGGAAAGCACTGATCGCTTTTTGCAACATGTCTTTGCGCAGATAAAACGTGCCCAGGGTATACGGCAGAGCAGCACTTGAATCGTCGTTGATGCGGCGTTGCAGCTTTTCGATGGCGCCGGTAAGATCTTCATTCGCCTGCGTTCGGACGCTTTCGAGAAGTTTCTGTTCTTCTTTCGTCACGGAGGGACGTCCGTCGGAATCGGCTGCAGGTTGCGCCGGAGCTGCATGCGCCGCACCGGACGAATCCCTTGAAGTCGGAGCGCTTGGCGAATGAGCCTCGTCGGCCTCAAGGGTGGCGACCTCTACCAGGAACACTGCGGCCGCGAAAACGAGCAATATCCCGGTTGTGGAAGGGATGCCCAGCCCCTTTCCTGCAAAAGAAGGTTTTTTGCCCCGCCTGAGATCCGGAAGTGCTTTTTTCATTGCAGTCGGAACCTTATCTTTATCTCTACGTACGTTGAAACCTTCTCGCCGTTTTTCTCTCCCGGCTTGAAGCGCCAGTTGCGGACACAGTTGAGAGCGGCCTGATCAAACACGCTTTCCGGCTCGCTGGCCACCACCTTTGGATCGCGAACGCGACCGTCTCCAGTCACCACAAATCGGAGTTGGACGAATCCTTCTGTTCCACGCCGTTTTGCGGTGTAAGGATAGGAAGGCTGTGTCTGTACCACAGGCGTCGGTGATGCGTCGAGTGCCGCCGAGGCGTATGGCTCGTCACTATTGCCGCTACCCGTCGCTTTTTCCCCTGCGGTCTTCGCCGCGGATGCTTTGTGGCTGTCCACGTCCGTCTTAGACGACTCCACCGGAAAAGAGGCAACCACCGGCTCCGAAGCTTCTGGAGCCGGTGGACGGACCATGTCCGGAACTTCGCGCCGGTCCATGCGTGGATTCAGTTTCGGCTCTGATAGGTCCGGCGCAATCTCAGGGTGTGAAAGAGGTTCCCTCGACGTTTTTTCGCGTGCAGGCGTTTGGTTTTGCTGCCGCGGTGGCACCGAGCGTGGCCGTGAGTTCTGGAGTTGCTGAATTTTTGAAGATTTCTGTGTCTCTTTGAGTTGAATCTGCCTTATGGAAAACCTATCGCGTTCAGCCTGTTCCGTCTTTTCTGTGTCCTGCTTGACCGGAAACAGCATCTGCGAAAACAGCGGCAGCAATACAAGTGTGGTAATCGTAAACACGCCCGCCAGGGTTACGATGCGCCACCGTGCCCGTACCAGCAGATGGTCCTGCTTATAGACGAGGACGTCGTCTTCGAATATCTCGTTCTTCGTTATGTTTTGCCGTTTCTGATCGCTCATATCATCCATCAACAGTTCGCAGGACAACTCAACTCCTGCAACGCGCAATGTTCTGCCGTAGCGCGATATCCGCGCAGAGAGACTTACGCTGAAACAGGGCCTTCGGCCTTTCAATCCATCATATTCCGTCTTAGAAAGGCCCGAATGGGGCTGATTCACCGTAGCCTCTCCGAGGCGTTAACGGAAACCTCAATCTCTCAGCGCGTCCAAACAATTAGTCTGTCCCAGCCGTGTTTCTGTTTTCTGTTGCTACACTGACATTTTTCGCACCGGCCGCTTTACACTCGTCGATCAATGCTATAAGCGCTTCTGTACGCGAACCCTTGTCTGCTCTGACAACTACGGGGCGGGAATTTCGGCGCTGCTGTCGGGCGACAATTCCCCGCACGCGATTGATGCTGATGGGGTCCCCGTTGTACAGGATCCGGTCTTGGTCGGTCAATGCAAATGAAATACTGCCTTCCGGCAGGTCACGTGCTGTGGTCGCTTCAGGCTTCTTGATGTCCATAGCGGTCTGTTGCACGAAGGCGGAGGTCACCATAAAAAAGATCAGAAGCAGAAACATCATGTCAATCAGCGGCGAGAGGTTGATATCCACGTTCTCGCTTGTTTCGATTTCGATGTCCGTAAATTGCGACATGCAACTTCTCCCTCAATTAACGACCAATCAGCCGGCTACTTACCCGACAACGCCAGGGCCAGATGACTTTCACATCGGTCCACCAGATTTTTCAGCCGCTGATAAAGCCTGTACAGATGCGCCAGCCCCATTGTTCCCGGCAAAGCGGCAATAAGGCCCGCCTGTGTCGTGACGAGTGCCTTGCTGATGCCGGCCGCAATCTGCTGTGTCTGCTGGCCCGTCGGTGACGAATGTCCTGAAAAAGCGGCGAACGTATCAATCATGCCGAAGACGGTACCCAGTAATCCCAGCAACGGAGCTGTGCTGACCAATGCACCCAGCACATAAAACGCGTATTGATACGGTTCCAGTTCGCCTTCGCGACACTGACGAAAAGCCTCTCTGAAGCCGATACCCCGGTTGATTCGCATAATCACCCGCCGCACCATACGCGGTGTAACGCCCTGATTCTCCGAAAGACGCTGCACCGCACGTGACAGCGTTACAGTGTCAGTCTCTTTCAGGCTTAACCTCCTGTTGCTTAGCGCCGTAGTATTGCTTAACGCAGGTTTATCGCCTAGCGCAGTTAGTAAATGTTCAATGTCCACGGTCTTCAATGCTTTCTTTAACCGCACCAGGAGCACGACGTAGATGTACCAGATCCCGAACGCACTCAGTAGCAGCGGGAGCAAAAGCCATCCGCCGGTACGGACATATTCCGCGAAGAGATCCGTGATGTTGTATTCCCAACCCGTCATTGTACTGAACTGTGTTTTAACCCGTTAACGAACATCACGGCGGACTGGCGGGTCAAGGCCAGTGCCCGCCGTACACGACGTGAGAACCAGGCATGCAGCAAAAGAGAAGGCACGGCGATAATCAGACCAACCTCTGTGGTAACCAGCGCCTCCGAGATCCCGGAGGACAGAACATCGGCCTTACCGCTTCCGAACACTGTAATCAGGCGGAACGTGTGAATCATACCCGTGACGGTCCCAAGCAAACCGAGCAAGGGGGCTGCGCTGGCAACTACGGCCAGCGGCGACAGGAAACGCTCCAGAGACGGTCTCTGTGAAAGCATCTGTTCGCGCATAACCTCTTCCAGCTGATCCTTGGGCGCGTTACAATGTGTGATCCCCTCACGGATCACCGCAGAAAGTGGCCGGGGCAGGCTCTGGGCCCGGTTGCGTGCAGTATCCGGCTCCCCTCGGTGGAGCGCTTCGAGAATGGCGGCAATACGCTCGTCCGCGCGGCGTGACATCATCCCGAAAAGCGAAATAAGCTTGTAGATGGTGAAAAACACGCATGCGCCCCCGAGTACCAGAAGAGGAATCATGATAAGACGTCCCTGTTTCAGGTGCTGCACCAGACTTTTCTTTGTCTCTGCGAATTGAGCGGCCCTGCCCAGGGTGGGATCGAATGGGACATCCGCTTGCTTTCCCTCCGAAACGAGGTTCTTGATCTTTTGCATTTTTTTCTCTTTAACGTCCGTGTAGACAGCAGGCAGAGGGGACTCCTCGTTCGTAAATGCCGGGCCGGCAAACGACGGCTTGTCGGTAGAGAGAAAATCCGCGGCAGGACCCGCCAGCAGGTATACGCCTTTAGTTTCACGCCCGGCGGGGCCTACGGCCCGACCTTTTACGGTCGTTCCGCCGAAGGTATCCTCGAGCGTTTTCTGAGCCAGAACACTGAATTCGCGCCAAGCCTTCGCCGTCGCGGCGGCCTCCGGTTCATTCTTCTCCAGCCTCGCCATCACTTTCTGCAGCTCAGGACGAAGGCTCCCGGCTCTGGCCGTGTGCAAATGGGCGGGCAACTCCCGACGTGCGTTGAGGAGAATCTGCTCACCTTGACTCAGCACTCGTCCAGCCGTGGCAATATCCTTCCGCAGCTTTTCGACCTCACGCTCCAATTCCTCCTCTCGGTGTTGCTGGTTATCAATGCGTGTCTGGAGTTTCTCCGTTTGTTCGCGGCAGCGGGAGATGTCCTCGAGTAAGGTTTCACGTTTGTTCTGTATTTCACCGCGCAATTGATTCAACTGTTCCCGGATCCGCCCTATATCTTCCGTGGTTTTCCTGATTGCGGGCTGGAAGCTCGATGCTGGAGCTGACGCCTTCGCCGCGGAATCTTCTTCGCCCGTTGCAAGCACGGCGGGACAGGAAAGAAACAGGATGGCAATGCCTGCCCACAGCGGCAACGCGTAACGCGCATCGAGCCATGACGGTTTTTGAAGAGGAAGTCTCATGTTCTCTCGCACTGACTGAACATATTTCAGGTGCTCGTCTGTTCGAAGGATGCCGAAAACAGTGTACGGAATATGGCAGCAGTTGCGGCGCACAGCGGCAAACCATTTAATGAATACGCGGTGGAACGTTCGCGTGAAGAATGAATGCATCGGCTCATCACTCCTCGTCAAAAGCAAGCGGCAGGTCGACAAAAGAAGCGGGATCGTCTTTGTCGTAAACGCGAAATGCCCGGCGGACAGGCTGGACCCACTCCCTGCCCCACGACCATTGCCATCCGTTTTCCGCCGGTTTCCCCCGACAGGCCACCGCCGGTGTCCCTGTCGTCGATATGCCGAACGCGGAGGAAAGACCTATATACATGACCCGCATTTCCCGCCGTTCCCCGTCCGGGGTTGTCAGAATCCGGCGGGTCGTGTGGAGGTCACGATTGAATGTGGCCGTTTCCCGGACAATCTCGGTGCACGTACGCATGCAGGACAGGAGGTTTTCGCCGGGAACAAGCTCTCGACGTTTCTCAAGTTTGCGGATGCTGGATTCTAAATCTTTATACAAGGGGGCGGGCATACGGTCTGTCAACGACAAAATTTTAGAGCGGAATCGGCGGGTGACAGCGGTCAGTTCATCCACCGCCTGTTGAAGTTCGTTCCTGCGTTCGGTAAGTTCGCGCTTTTCTGCTTTCAGGCCGTCGATGTTTTTCTGCTGCTGGGTGCGTTTATCGGCCAGGTTCTGCTTACGATTTTCCAACAGATTCTTTTCTGCGGTAAGTACACGTTCATCCTGGTTCCATTGCTGAAGTACGTCGCGCTTTTCCTTCTGCAATTGAATCAGTTCATCCACAAGCGTCTGCAACTTGTGCAGTTGAGATGCGGCCAGCACTGCATCGGATTCCGAAAACAACAAGAGGCCCGCCCACAAAACAAGCGCCATGCGCGGACGGATCAAATGTCGCCGGATGTTTTGAAATACTCCCTCCATGGAGCGTTCACCTTCCTATGCTGTTTCGCAGATAAAGAAGCCGATGCTCCGCCCGGAACATCGGCTGGACTCAACAGACTACACTACTTAAATCAGGCGCAACAGCCACTTTTCATTCTCGTTTACAGCGGCGCGAGCGTTCAGGACTTGCGCCGGATTCCCCTTTGTCCGAACGTACGATAGTTATTTTTAATGTAGTGACTGAACGACGTTTTTCCAGAAACTGCAGACTGCGTTGAACTGCGTCAGCCGGTTGTTATTGCCTATGCGTGTATTTATAACGCTCCACGCAAACTGCAGTTATCTTGTCAGGTAAGCAGAATCCTGAGTTTGAGGTGCTTGACCAGTGACTCCGCGCAGTGGAAATTGCCTCAAGTATATTGAATACGAAACAATGCCCCACCGGGCACACGTCTTGGTGCAATTGCCATTCTACCTTCTTCATCTGCCCCTGGGAACGTATACGACTTCGCCGGTTTTCAGCCGGTAGGCCACGCCCAGTTTTTCTCCCTGACCGCTTAAGGTTTTTCTGCTGACCTCATAATTTTTCAGCTTCTTTGTTTCTTCCACTTTTATCTTTTCCCCCGAACCTTTTCCGTTTTCTACAGTCCGCATAACCTTCGGAAGTCCAAGATAGGACATCAGCGCCACAATGAAGCCGAGGGCGAACACGATCCCCAGGTCAAAGAGATTTGCAACACCCTCAAGGGGGTTCTCATCTACTTTACCGACACGTCTAAGATTTCTCATTGTTTTTCAAGTGCTCCGTTATGAACTCCAGGTTATTGATATCACGATCATACCAGTTTTTACGAATTGCCTTTATTGCGAAGCATGTGCCACCGATAATCAGCCCTAAAACCGTCGTCCCAAAAGCGACAACTAAATTGGACGCCAGTTGTTGCACGTTTCCGCTTGAAAGACTACGCAGCGCTGGTCCGAGTGGGATCAGTGTGCCGGCAAGGCCGAACATAGGCCCCAACCTGCTTGCGAGCTCGAGCGGTATCAATTTATGATCAGCATGTAATTGCACGTCGTCGATCACTTTGTTTCGGGCGAGGTGTGCACTGGCGGATAATTCCGCACGGGCCTGGGCAATGGGGCCGGGAAAATGCGGAATGTCCGTTGGGTATATTCTTTTTTCCGGGTTTGTTTTGAGCGAGTCTACAAGTTTCCGGATTACTCCGCAACGTCTGCACCGGGCAACCCATTCGGAAACTAATCCTCCCATGTAAACGCCGGTAGCAGCGAGCGCCACCAGCAGCACCCCTATCACTGGCCACAGCAGGACTGTAGTGATTTCAAGCAGAAGTTCTGGTAAGAAGTCTGGATGTATCATACTGATCCCGAACGTCGCCAGATGCCGACCCCTATGCATAGAAGAAGTACTCCTCCCACAGCCCACCAGAGCAGGGTCCTTCTTCCGCCTCTTTGCACTGCCGGCTTCTGCTTTTTGCTTTTGCTTTCGCTTTTGGTTTCTTGTTTCTGCGTTAACTTTTTACCTGTTACCTGCTTTTCGGTCGCCTGAGCTTCCGCTCTGGTCTGCTTACGCGTTTCTGCATATTTCTTTGCCAGTTTTTGATCCCCCGGGGCCTGAAGCTGGTCTTTGACATACGATTCCAATTTCTCATTTCCTCCGGACATGAGCCCGTCGGAAGAGCCGTGCTTGACTACAGACTTTGCATAACGCCAGCTGAGTTTACTAATCTGCTCTGCATCCGCATGCCAATATTCACGCCGAGCAGCTTCCAGCATCGTGGCCGCGATCTCCTGCAGGGCATGCGGATTGACTCGGTTGAACCATTCCTTGAGACTCAAATTGTAGCGATCCTCGATATACGTCCGATAAATCTGTGACCAATCACTGTTGTTGACGCTTGAAGACCGAGTGGTTTCCCAGCCGAATGTGTTCTTCACCAATTCCGCGATCTGGCCGGCGCCGGCACAATCCTTTTGTTTCATCCCCTTAATCCATTTCTTGTTGAGTAATTCGCTGCGTAGGTTCGTCTGGAGCACGTCCTTGAATTTTTTCATGTCTCCCCCTGCCGGGTCGCGTACATCAGCGATGAATGCATCAGCTTCTTTTCCGGTGAGTTGTTTAACGGCCATACTCATGCCCCCGAGATACTCGTACGCATGGTGGTTGGAGAGCTGGCTTGTCATGTTGGATGCCCACGCCCTGATCAGGGTGTCCGTTCCCTGAATGGCAGACTCATACAGACCTTCGACCCTTTTGCCCCATATATCCCGGGTATAAACAAAGTTCATGTTGTCGATATAAACGTCTGTTATCTCCCTGCGCTTGTCCCATGCGCCACTTCTGGGTACCAGATAAAGAATTTTGGTACCCGACATGTTTCCCGGTTTTGTACCGAATATCCGGGCTTTGGCCAGCTTTTCAGCTTTATCTTCGGCGAAACCTTTTTTAAGCAGCTCCGTTTCCATACGTTTGGTGCCTTTACGCACAAGATTTCCCGGCTCCTTTTGCCGGGAAGCAAGACGCACGGCCTTATCGAGCAACTCTACTCTGCTGGGGAAATTCTCCTTGTACTGTCCCCCCATGCCTATAAACACGTCAATCCGACGACGCCCAAGTTTTTCTTTCGGAATCAGTTCAACATCGATCACCCGATTTCGTTCATCCCATATCGGTCGTACACCAAGTAGGTACAAAATCTGAGCTTCGTTGACCCCATAATCCCGCATGGTATTCATACCGTTAAGATCAAAACCGACTTTGGTGGGTTTTTTTTGTTCTAAGAGGTCTTTAACCAACTCTTTTCCCACTTCCCATGCAGAATGCGTAGGTATTTCTTTGGGATTGAGGGCGTAGAGATTTCTTCCGGAAGGGATGCTGGCGCGATTGCGTACAGCCCCCGGCCCCGGCCCCGATCGAATATACTCACCGTTCAAAGCTCTCAGCAAATTGGATATTTCATGATCCGCTTGCTTCAGCTTCGATAAAATCCTCGTGGCTTCAGAGTGCTGGCTTTTGAGTGTATCCGGTGGCTCTTTATCTTCAAGGACAGTCCTTCGGATGAAGCGACGGCCTTGTTTTTGCAACCATTTTTCCTCATGCTGTTTTCCTTCCGGGTGTGAAGGGATATCATGGGTCTGCTTGAGCGCCTCCCGTAAATCCTTGCCCAGGATACGCACGAGATACGACGGCAACCATTTGTCAGCCGGCGGCTCGCCCAGTACATGCAGTGTCATGGGTGTGGACGCATTATACTGTTCATGAAGGTGGTTGTGAAGTTCTTCGATTTGCTTTTTACGAAGGGGGGCATCGGACTCTCGGTTGATATTAGTTTCCTTGAGAAGATTTTGCTTTTCAGCCGCATTAGTTATTTTGGATCTGAATTTTTTCCGTAATACGCCTTTCTCCAGCCTCTTCCATTTATCGATAGTGCTCTGCAAGTTCTTCAGCGGAGGACTGAGTTCCGCCGTTACGGACGGAGGATTCAGATGGTCAACCAGAAGGGCGTAAGATCGTCGCCGGGAAAGGGTTGCTTCGCCGATATTATCCATGATCCACGGATTAATAACGGGTATCGTCCCCGCGCAGATATCGCTCCAGTCAGGCCGGGAAAGCCCTGCCTCTTTACCCGGCAGAAGTTCCAGCGTCCCGTGTGTGCCCCAGTGGATCATCGCGTCTGCCTTAAACTCTTTCTGCAACCACCAATAAAAAGCCAAGTAATTGTGGGGCGGGGGAACATCCTGATTGTGAACAAGATTCTTATCCTGTCTACCTCCCCTGACCGGTTGAGGAGCGAGCAGAACATTGCCCATCCTTACCGTCGGGATGACGATGAATTTTTGATCATGACGCTGAACAACCATTAGTCTGCCTGGGGGCGCGCCAAAGTGCTCGCGTACAGCCTGCCGGTTCTCTTTGGACAGTTCGTTCCGGAACCACTGCTTGTATTCTGAGGCGGGGATGAGGGTTTCCTCATGGGATCTGCGGACCATCTTTTCCAGTTCGTCGCGGGCCCATGGACCGTAATTCCGACCGTGTTGTTTGACACGTCTGATCAATTCCTTTTCGTTTCCGGGAATCGAAGTTATATGGTATCCCTTTTCTTTCAACTTCGGAAGGAAATTCATCATGCTGGCCGGGGCATCAAGGAACGCCCCGGTTGGACTCCCACGCATAAGGTTGGCCTTACCCATATACTTATTGTAATAAACAATTGCGATCTTCTTTTTTGCGTTCTGTTTCCGGCGCAGGTTGATCCAGGCCCGAGTGCGTTGTGCGAAGCGCTTGACGCGTTCGGGTATCGGCTTGTGCAGTTTAAACCCGTGTACTCCTTTCTTGAGTCCGCCGATGATAAGGGGTTCGATTTCGCCATCGGTTTCTTGGAGTGTAAGAAAGAGGGAACGATCGGCGGGATGCATGCCCGCAGGATCCTTTCGCCATTGCGGTATGGTGTACTGAAGCATAGATATTGGGTTAAGGTAAGGCGCATTAATTTTTTCAAGAAGAGACTGCTCGCCACCTCCCTCCCAGCGTCCTCCGTGACGTTGCTCGATGATGACATCAGGTTCGACCGCTTTTAGTCGTTTTCGCATACCTGACTCGGACATTGAGAAAAATGTAGCTACGTTGAACCCCGTCTCTTCGAGTTCGGCTATCAAAGCATTAATAACTGCGGTATCTTCTGTCACCCAGAACGATTGGTGAATCAAATACGCGGCAACCGGAGCGCCTTTTTTCCAGCGGGGAAGTTTCGACTTATACGAACTGAAATCTTTTACCACACGGGCCAAATCAGGGTGATAAAAACCGGCAGACGGTATAGCGATGGGAGGTTTTATGGGACGGTCCATCCCGAGATATTTATCCGCGGTGTAATTCAGCAACCTCCGGATATTCTCTGCCCCGTTTGCCCGCCAATATTCCGGTACTTTCGGATCATGATGAAGGAGCGCTGCTTTGTCCAGCGTGCTATGGACGCCGCGCTTGTCGAGCGGAATAACCTTTAACCCTGTTCGAGTTTCTCGCTGCAGTATGTTCTTTAATTCAGCCGCCTCTTTTGACGAAAAATTCAGGATATAAACCACATCCGCCTGCGGAAACGCCTTTATCTCAATGGCTTTTTCGGCACTTTCTATTCTAACGGGAACGTCGACAGTTCTGGAGGCGCGCTCGACCATTGGTTTGGCACGGTCCCAGATACCGATCATTGTAACAAGAGGCTCGTTTTCGCCACTGGCACGGTCGCTGGCGTTTCCGCCCATCGCAACGAGCGGGGCGGTTAAAACAAGCAGTAGCAACGCAAATATTCGATCAATCATAATAAAAGCCTTGTTATGAAATCAGAACGTTAGTTCAAGGCCGGTTTTGAAATTAATGCCCGGTGCGTCCAGCCGACTATCTTTGACGCGATATTTCTTGTCCGTGAAGTTTTCCACCGCCAGGTATAGCGTTGCATTGTCGTTGATTTTGGCCCCGCCGCGGAGATTAAACACCGTGTATCCGGGCACTCTGCCGTCGGAGCGTAACAAACCACCGTTGCTGAAATCCTGCGGATCGTTCCAGAACGCAGGATCATCGCGTGCCTCGGTCATGGAAGCGCCTCCCCAATCGTCTGTCATCTGTGCCTCAAGGGCAACCCAGTAGTTGCGATCCTGGTTGCGGGGCTGATCCTGCCACCTAACGCCAAGTAGTGCATTAGTCGGAATCTCGCGGCGCAGATCGATATTCTGGGTTTCATTCTGGCCCTCATTCCACGTAAAATTCCCGTACAGCCACATGCGACCGTGTTTAATCAGGCTACGGCTGTAGTCTTGGGGCAACAAGTATTCGCCTTTTATTTCGACGCCCTGCGAATATGTCGAATCATCGGCGTTGTCATCAACAAACACCTGCTCCTGATTATCTTTTACGCCGTCTCCGTCAACGTCAATAAAATCAGATCCTCCGAACGTTCCTTCTTTACGGATAATCTGATCATTGAGCCTCGTGTAGAAGTATTTGAGCTCCAGCGAAAAGTTTTTCGCCGAGCCATTGAGGCCCGCCTCGAAAGTTCTGCTTGTTTCCGGGTCAAGATTGCTTCCGGCGGGTACGGCAAACCCTTGGGTGAATTGCCCGAAGTCCAGCATATCCTCTGCGTTCGGCGCGCGGAAAGCGTTACCAATGTGGGTGGTGAGATTGAATGTTTTTGTCAAGTTATAAACGATCCCCAGGCTGCCTGTCACCGAATGATCGGTGGTATCCAGGTCCAGGTCTGATTTAGAAAACGACGGATCATTATTAATGGCGTCCTGCATGGCGGGAGCCAAGGCGTTGTCCGCCGGCGGGTCAGACTCAAGCGTAAATCGGTCTACACGCATCCCGAGATCAAGGCGAAGCCTGTCCGTGATCTGCCATTTACCAAGTCCGTAAGCCGCCGGATTCGACCACGTGACGTCGGGAGATTCAGTCCCCGCCTGGGGATTCGAATCTGTGATGTAATCCCTGTGATAGTGAAACCCATAGACGAGTTCCAGATTTGCAAATGACGGGAATGATGTGAATTGAGCTTCAAGCCCGGGTGTTTCAATATCGGAGTCAGAATCCCAGTACTTTTCATCAATTGTACCTTCCTGATCGTGGTAATAGCCTGTAACTTTCATGCGGTCGACAAACCCCACGTCTTTAGCCCTGTATCGGATGCCGTATAACTGACGGTCTGTATCGGCAACCCACGGCGGCGAATCGAAGCGCAAGGCGTCTGTCCTGTTGAAGTTCTGAGCAAAGAATTCCAATTGCTGGGTTGGCGATATCTGCCAATTGATTTGACCGTCAAGATTCAATTCATCAAAACTGGTCGGTTCCTGCTCACCAACATCACCACCCCCGGAAAGCGTGCCGATATCCCGGCGGGTAATGCCGAAGGCGGCGAAGAATTTCCGGGAGGACAGCTTAAGCTCCTGACGGACGGAGAATCCTTCATTTACCGTCTGATATTGGAGCAGTGTGCGACTGTCCCATGTCAATCCTTCAGTAAAGTACGGACCTTCCGTCGTGACCACGTTTACAATCCCGCCGATCGCGTCGGAACCGTAGAGAACGGAGACCGGACCACGTATAACCTCTATACGTTCTGTGCCCATGATGTCAACATTGTTGAGAAAGGCATTCGGCCCACCGAAAAGTGCGGCAGTGTCCCGGCGGATTCCATCAAAGGCATAAATGACCCGATTACCCATGAATCCGCGTATAATAGGCGAGCCGCCGTACTGTCCGGTTTCCTGAACCCACAACCCAGGTTGATGGCGCAAGGCGGCCGCGGTATCATGGGGCATGTCCGTAAGAATTTCCGACGTGTCAATCACGTTTAATGCGAAAGGCGAATTGAAGGGCTTTTTACTGGAACGGGTTGTGGTTACTTCTATGGGGGACAATTTGAAAAATTCTTCATTACCGGACGTGTCATCAGGTTGTTCTGCAAGTGCCGTAGAGCACACCACACCGATAAGAGCAGGGATAGCCAATGAAGTCAGAACGCTTCTTGTAGAGAACTTGCTCTTTTGCATATCTGAGGCTCTCCCTCTTTGAGTGTTCCTGATGTGTATTTCACGTTTATTCTGCAATAAGGCTCCGCCTTATGCGGGAACGAACAGCACCTTGGAACGGCATAGCAAAGCAAACTTTGTGCCAGGATCAGTGTACGAGTGGCGAAATACTGCTGTGCAGTGAAGTACGTATAAGTGTGCTTTTGTTGCGTTGTCTAATCGCAGAGGGACAGCGGCCGAAGATGCACTGACTCTGGGCAGCTTTGCACAAATGGTGATCAGTGTGGAAACAAGTCGGCACAGCATCTTTACAGGAGAAGGCGGAGGAAGTTTGTACGCTATCCGGAGGTAGACGGTTTTTCTGTGGT
>CAJXKU010000070.1 GCA_913055945.1 uncultured Lentisphaerota bacterium
TTAACTACAGATTTCACCGTAATGCGCACTAATGAACGGTTTTTTCGCAACATAACGCCGCGCACCACATAACTCACGTTATGTTGCACGCAACATAACGTGAGCTCTGGAAGTCTCATACCAGCCCACTGCGTGGAGCAATTGCATTGAGTATGACAAAATACATCCTGGATGTTGACGATACGCTGAATGCAATTCCTAAACGCAGTTTCACAGGCTGAACGCAGTTCCAAAGCGCTGCAGAAACCGCAGCGCACGCCCACAGAGCCTTCATCTCTATCATACTTTAATCAGGGGATAATTATCAAACGTTCCCATTTAATAATGCCCGCTGTCTTCAAGCATAAATCGGACGCCGGGGCAACCCACTGCCCCCCCCCGACAAGAAAAGAGGCCTGAATCTGCATGCTCCGACACGGCTCTACCTGTGGGAACACAAATCTCTGAATACGCCCCATCTCGTTTCGCTGCCCTGAGCGCGGAGCATACACATAAAGTAATGAAGAGAAGTGGCGGCAACTCCGTACACAGGGATCCCGAGCGCTTTCCCTGCGGAGCGGTTGTTAGCCATCGGGATCACGTAGCCCAGATCCAGCGGACGCAACGCGCGCAGGGGGCGTTGCTCTTCGCGCCGGACAATATTGTCCGCAGCGCAAGCACCCTCTTGAAGCGCGAACTGCACGGACAGACGCAACGGTACGTTCGTTTCATCCATAGGCAAAGCGCTGTCACCGGCCACGAAACAACGCTGGGAAGCCTGGAGGTAAGGGTCAACCTTTACACGCCGCTGCGCCCCCTGCTCTACGCCCAGTGTGTCCGCCAGCTTCGGTGCTGCGACACCCGGTTCCCATACAAGCACAGCCTCTTCGATGGTGGTACCATCCGTCAACATTACGGTCCCACCTTCCATGTCTTGAACTGTGGTCTGGGTCTTCACCTCTATAGACATATTCTTAAGATTGGCCAGGGTATACGCCCGAAATCCCGCAGGCACCTGTGACAATATCTGTGAGCCCAGCTCAACAATCACAATGCGCTTGTTTTCTTTCTGCCTTTTGAACAAACGCCGCAAATGAGTGGCCGTTTCGACACCCGTATAGCCTCCTCCCACAACGACAGCTGTTCTGAAATCCCCTTTGGCAGCTTCTTCCCTCAGTTTCACCGCATCAGCTGTAGAATCCAGCACATATGCCTTGCTGCTGATCTCCTCCCGATTGAAAAATGTCGTTTGTGTACCGCAAGCCAACACCAGGTAATCATAAGGAAACGCGCCCGTATGTGTCTTTACCACCTGCCTTGCCGCATCGATGTCTTCAGCCTTCGTGCAGACAAAGTCGCACCCGTTTTCCGATGCGAAGGACGTCAAACTGTAGCGTGTTCGACTCTCCCCCACTTTCCCGCTGATGACATCCGGGACCAAAGGCAGGAAATCCGACGTCTGCCGTTTATCCAACAGCGTGATTTCGAAACGGGAATGATACCGGCGTAACCTTTTTGCGGCTGCCAGACCGGCGAAGCCGCCCCCGACAATAACGATCCGTTTTTTTCCTTTACTCATAAATTCTCTTCCCCTTCTCTTTCTCCTCTCACCACATCAGCACATCTGCCCCGCCGCCGATAACGCCGAGAACAAGCCCCATGCCGAGGATCACATAGGATACCATGGCCAGTTTTGAAGCTTTCAGCAACTGTTGCTTGCTGCCGGGATATTTGTAAAGCTGCCGGGATGCCCTTGCAACCGGCCATATACTTATCAAAGCAACAGACGCGACCGTTGAAACCACTTCATAGACAATCAGAACACCACTACCCACCAAAGCTACCAACGCCACCGCCAAAAATAACAGCCATCCTTTCTCCTCCCCCAGGCGAACCACGAGATGCCGTTTCCCCGCTCGCCTGTCTTCACTGCAGTCCGGCACTTCATTAGCCATGAGGAGAGCGGCTGTCATAAGCCCGTAAGGTAAGGCCAGGCCCCATCCTTTTCCGCCTACAAATTCACCACTCTGCAAGAAGTACCCTGCAATGACCGGAAGAGGCCCAAAAAGCAACACCACCGCGACTTCGCCCATCCCTCTTTTTGACAGATTCAGCGGCCAGGCTGAATAGGCCCAGCCGCCGGCAACGGCCAGCAGAAATGCCGCGGCGGGGATCAACGTGGAAAGTTCAAGAGTCAGCAGAACAACACCGATCGCCCCAGCCCCTGCAAATACCAACGCCTCGAGAAAAACAGTACGCGCCTCAAATACGCCGTGTTGCACAGCTTTCGACCCCCCGAAGTAGCCGTAGCAGGTATTATCGAATCCATCGGGACCGCCGTCAGCCGAATCGATGTAATCGTTCATCAGGTTTGCACTGAAATGCACACAAGCCACCACCCCCATGCCCAAAAGAAAAACGGAAATGCTGAAAGGCCTCTCCGCAAGCAAAGCACCCGCAGTGTATGGCAACAGGCTCGTTACAACGAAAGGCACACGGAGAGTTCTGATAAACTGGGCCGCTACCATAAATTCAGCTTCGAAATGTATCCTCAGCCGAATCGCTTATTGCGGAGCCCCGGAATCCATTGAGAGAGGCTGAATGCACCCGGTCCGCTAAGAAATAAAGCCACAAACACGATCATCATTTCCAGCGGGTGGGAGATTTTGGCGAATCCGTCTCCAGCCCCGATATGCATACCGGCGGCCACAACCATGGTGATCAACAGAAGGACACAGAACGGTCGGACGAGGACCCCTGCGAGAAGCGCCGCTCCCCCGGCCGTTTCCGCGAAAGCCGCCATAAACCCCCAGAAGGCCGGCGCAAACGTAATCCCGAACGTCCCCATTGCCTGACCCAGCCCCGTCCACGTTTCCGGTCCGCCGACAAGCTTAGGCCATCCGTGACAGATAAACATGATGCCTATACCGACCCGCAGAACAAACAACCCCATTTTCATTCCCCACACTTGACCTTCGGCCATAATTATCCTCCCTATTTTTGCCGTTGAGATTTCAGTTTTTCCGGATTCATCAGGTGCAGGCCCAAGATTCCCGCTTCAGAATCATCATATTCGAAAGCACTTACGGATCAGCGCCCCACAATACTGCGCACAGTATTCCTGATTGCCTGCTTCGAGATTTGTTCATACTCCAGTAGTTCCCCCGGCTTGCCACTCCGGGGCATTTCGCGTACAGCCAGCGTATATACCGGCGTCGCGGCGTCAGCCAAGGCTGAAATCACCGCCTCACCAAGCCCGCCTTCCGGATAATGATCCTCAACAGTTATCAAGGCGCTGGTATGTTCAGCCGCCTTTTTGAGCGTTTCAACATCAACCGGTTTCACGCTGTACAGGTCAATCACCCTGATAGAAATTCCGTCGTCCTGAAGTTCGTTCCGGGCATTGAGCGCTTCAAAAACCGTGATCCCCGCTGTAACAACGGTGACTTCGTCACTGTCACTCTCCGCCAGTACTTTCGAACCGCCGATGCGGAATTCATCCTCGGCGGAATACAGCACCGGCGTATCACTGCGCGTGGCCCGAAGATAGCAGATTCCTTCATACGCCGCCATTGCCTCGACCAATCTCTCTGTAGCAATCGCGTCACAGGGGTACAGCACGGCGCTGTCCCGGAGCGTCCGGAACATTGCCAAGTCTTCCAGCGCCATCTGGGAAGGACCATCTTCACCGATAGAAACGCCGGCATGTGAGCCCATGAACTTTATGTTCGGGGCGGAATACTGGGCCATACGGATCTGATCGAACGCCCGACTCAGGAACGCACCGAACGTGGAAACAAACGGGATCTTTCCGCGGCAGGACAACCCCAAGGCGGTGCCCACCATATTCTGCTCTGCGACATACATTTCAAAGAACCGCTCCGGATAAGCTTTCTGGAAATAACCCGCCCGGGTGGAGTTACTTACTTCGGCATCCAAACTGATGATCGCAGGGAATTTCGGGTAAATCCTCTTCAACGCATGACCATAGGCCGTACGCGTAGCCATGGCAGACGCCTCTGAATAATCCGGTTCAGGGATCTGCCCACTTTGCAGAACTCGCGGTTCCTCTTCAGGAGGAGCGGCGAAAGCAGCGGTTTTCCCTCTGTCCACCTTGCCCAGGCCGTTCAATGCCTGATCCAATTCATCATTTTCAACAGCTTTTCCATGCCATCCGTCCTGGTCTTCCAGAAAGGGCACGCCTTTTCCTTTGACAGTCCTGGCAATAATCATAAGCGGCCGCCCCGTGGGAGCAGCGGCTTTTTCAAAAGCATTGAGGATTTCCGGGAAAGAATGACCATCGATGGTAACAGTTTCCCACCCGAAGGCGGATATCCGCGCCCGATACGCTTCGAGGTCATGTCCATACATTGTAACGCCGCGTTGGCCCAACCGATTGACATCCAGGACGCCCACCAGATTATCGAGTCCATAATGGGCTGCCAGTTGAAGAGCTTCCCACTGCGAGCCTTCCGCCATCTCGCTATCGCCGAGCAGCACGTACGTACGATAGGACAACTGGTCCACATATTTCGCATTGAGGGCCATCCCCACACCGATGGAAAGCCCCTGCCCCAGCGAGCCGGTGGCTGCTTCAACATACGGGAATTTCACCGCGGGATGCCCCTCCAGGAGGCTGTCGAACTGTCTATATGTACGAATTTCCTCCTCTGAGAGCATACCCGCTACGGCCCAGAGCGCGTAATACAACGGCGTAGCGTGCCCTTTGGAGAAAATCATACGGTCATTGCAGGGATGAGCAGGAACTCCGGGATTGTAACGGAAGGTTCCACCGAAGAAAAGCCCCGTCATCAGATCAGTTGCCGAAAGGGCTGAGGTCGGATGTCCGGACCCGGCACACCCTGCCGACAGCAGACTCAAATAACGGACCCGTCGCGCGATCTGCTGTAACTCCTGCAAATCAGGTGCCATTGTGGCCTCCTCCTTTTCCTGTAACATTTCATTCAGAGGTGATTAAAAAAGTAAAATCCGACCCGCCCCCTTTAAAAAGTGCCGCAGAAGGGCCCCGCTCAACGGCCTTCTCAGCATAGTGTGAACTAACTTAACAGATGCATTTTCAAAATCAAATTCTCAAAGTTTAACCCCGGAATATTCAGTGTACTGACGTTTCAGGCCTGAGTGTTATAGTTAAACAAAAACACCGGCTCCTTCTCCATTCCAAAAGAAATGCAAGGATAAGGATTATTCCCCGCATGCCCAGCCTGTCCGACAAGATTCAGTTTTATCGAACACTCACCACTTTTGAAGGCACGGAGATGTCCCTGAGTCGGGCCTTATCTCAGAAATCCATAGGCCCTTTGTATAAAATCTCTCACCGACTCTCGCGTCAGCTACAGGAGCATGGAGACACGCTCAGCGAAGCAATGTCCCGCCTCGCGCCCGACATCTTTACGTCTTTAGAGGTAAATCTTGTCCAATTAGGTGAGAAGACGGGAAGTCTGGAAAGCGTTTTCCGTTCGCTCGCGGAGTGGTTCGCCTTCACGCAACGGATAAAACGACAGATGATTTCCAACCTGCTCTATCCGATATTCCTGTACCACGTGGCTGTGTTGGCATTCGGCGTCGCGGGGTACTTCATGGGAAAACTTTCCTCCCCCGCTCACCTCATGATTTACGCCTCAGTCCTTTTGGGATGTCCCTATGCCGTATTGTTCGCCTACCTTTTATTTCCCCGGCGCCGGCAACAATCCCCGGGCCTTTTTAAAACTTTTGTGGCGCACGTGGTGCTCGCGTTGCCGCTTTTCGGCGGCGTCGCTCACAAACTTAACTGCACCCGATTCTTTCATGCCTTCGCTCTCTCGCAACAGGCGGGATTAGGGGCTGTGCAGGCCGTACGCTTAAGTGCAGGAGCGTGCACCAACCCCCTCATCAGGGCAAAATTCGAACACGTGGCCGAAATGATGGAAAAAGAAGGCTGTCCATTCTCTGAAGCCTTCAAGGCACACGCCTCGCCGCGCGATCAACAGAGCACGATCTTCGGCCTGATTGAAACCGGAGATTTTTCCGGCAGAACCGAAGAAATGAGTGCGCATGTGGCGTCTACTTGTGAGGCGGAAGTGGAAGAAAGTCTGAAACGCATAGCCAAGATCGTCCCCCTCCTCCTGTACCTGACTTTAGCGGGCGCCATCGCCTATTTCATCATTCAGTTCTACCTTGACCTCTTCAGCAGGTCCGGCCTGATCTCCTGAACCTTATCGGTTCCGAATCAAGATATCTGATCCTTTACCCTCGAGCGCCCGTCAATCTCCACACCATCGGCCGTGCCACCTGAATTACGGCTTTGAGGGGGCGTTTTTGGCCGGGGACCGTCCCCGGGGGGTGTGAGCCGGAGCTCAAGTACAACGCCGAAAGGAAGGATTACCCACAGAAATATGCCAAATCAGGTTGCCGGGCGGCCTTCGTTTCATCCGGCCGAGAAACCGGCGTATTTTTCGGCATTTCATGGAAAGATTCCGGGTCACTCTGCGCGAGCTCCGCCAATTCTTTCATCACTTCGATAAAGCGATCCAGACTCTCCTTAGATTCCGTCTCTGTGGGCTCAACCATCATAGATTCTTTCACAATCGACGGAAAGTACACGGTCGGCGGATGGATCCCGCGGTCTATAAGTGCTTTGGCGATATCCACCGCCTGTACGCCATGCTCCGCCTGTCTGGTGGCAGAGACAACAAATTCATGGAGACAACCTTCTTTATGCGGGATTTCGTAATGTGACTGCAGATGATGCCGAATATAATTTGCATTGAGCACCGCTTCTTCACTGCTTCTCCGCAGGCCATCCTTACCTAAGGCGAGGATATAAGCGTATGCTTTCACCAGAACACCGAAATTTCCGTAGAAAGGCGCAATTTTCCCGATCGACTGCTTGTAATCCTCACTGAGTTTCAGATTTCCCCTGTCGTCCTTAATCACACGAGGAATAGGCAGAAACGGCGTCAATTCCTTGCTCACCCCCACAGGTCCCGAGCCGGGGCCGCCCCCGCCATGCGGCGTACCGAATGTTTTGTGGAGATTGAGATGCACGATATCAAAGCCCAGTTCGCCCGGACGGACGATCCCCATGTACGCATTAAGGTTGGCCCCGTCGTAATACATCAGCCCCCCGACATCATGTGTCAGGTCGGCGATTTCCCTGATCCGGGGATTAAACACCCCCAAGGTATTCGGACAGGTGAGCATGACCCCGGCCACGTTTTCGTCCAGGGCCTCCTTGAACGCCTCCAGATCCATAACGCCGTTTTCATCACTGGTGACGGTCTTCACGTTAAATCCGGCGATGGCCGCACTGGCAGGATTTGTCCCGTGACACGAATCCGGAACGATAATGTATTTACGCTCTTCCCCGCGGCTGCGATGGTAAGCCGCCATCATCATCGTACCCGTCAGCTCGCCGTGGGCCCCTGCAAGCGGCTGAGTGGTGTAAGCATGCATACCAGTCAGTTCACACAGCAATTCTTTCAGATTGAACACGAGCTCCAGCGCCCCCTGAACAGAACTGTCCCCGCCCTTCAGATAAGGTAACCACGGATGAAGATTCGCGAAACCGTCCAATCCCGCCAGTTTCTCCGTAAATTTGGGATTGTACTTCATCGTACAGGAACCCAATGGGTAAAAGTTGGAATCAATACCGAAATTCATCTGTGAAAGTTGGGTATAATGCCGCACAACTTCCGGCTCACTGACATTGGGCAATCCTGTACTCGTCCTCCTCTGGTACTTCTCGGGGATTTCACCGGTTACCGGCACGTCGTTCTCCGGTAATTCAACGCCGCTTTTGCCTGGTTCCGATTTTTCGAATATTAACTCCACAATACACCCTCCAGAACTTCTGCAAACCTATCGATTTCCTCTTTCGATCTTTTTTCAGTCACGGCGACCAACATCATATTTTCCATACCCGGATAAAAGCGCCCCAACGGCAGTCCGCCCGCGATATGTTCAGACAAGAGTCCGCTGAGCGCAGTCTCGGCATCCTGCGGCAGTTCCACGACAAACTCATTAAAGGTGGGGTTTTCAGTGTTTATGTTCACGCCCCGGCATTTCTCCAGGGTCTGTTTGGCATACGCAGCCTTGTCAAGGCAACGCTGGGCCTGAGCTCGGAGGCCTGCGTCCCCGAGCAACCCCATAGTGAGCAGATTCCGCAGAGCGCATAACGCCTGATTGGTGCATATATTGGACGTTGCCTTATCGCGCCGGATATGCTGTTCCCGACTCTGCAGCGTCATTACGAAAGCACGTTTCCCGTTCCTGTCCACCGTAGCGCCCGAAAGCCTGCCGGGCATGCGGCGCAGATATTTTTTCCGCGTAGCCATGAAGCCCGCATAGGGACCGCCGAATGAAAGCGGCAACCCCAAGCTCTGCCCTTCACCCACAGCGATATCGAACCCCATTTCACCGGGTGACTTGATAAGTCCCATAGCCACTGGATACACCGCGGCAACAGCCAATCCCCCCTTATCATGACACGCCTGCACAACGTCCTCAAAATCGTCAAGTGAACCAAAAAAGTTCGGATACTGAACCACGACCGCAGCTGTATCATCATCCAGCGCATTTTTTATTCCGTCATGGTCCGTCTGATATCCGGCCCGAGGGACTTCCACAACCTCAACAGGAAGATTGGCTGTATAACAGTAAAGCATTTCCCTGTAGATGGGGCTCACACACTCATCAACAACAACTCTGCTATTACGCGTGACACGGGCCGCCATCATTACCGCCTCATATACAGCAGTCCCCCCGTCATAGAGGGAAGCGTTTGCAACGTCCAGAGAGGTCAATCCGGCCACACAGGACTGGAACTCATAGATGGCCTGCAGCGTACCTTGAGATGCTTCTGCCTGGTAGGGGGTATATGCGGTGTAAAATTCACTCCGGGAAGCAATTTCATCAACAGCGGAAGGGATAAAATGGTCGTAGTAACCTCCCCCCAGGAACGGGACTATATCCGATGCGTTCGCAGCGGCCAGACTTCTGCATTCCCGGTCTACAGCGTATTCAGATCGGCCTTCCGGCAACTCAAACGCCGTAGCTCGGAGTTTTTCAGGAATAACTTCGTAAACACGTTCGATATCATCGCCGGGCAACCCCATGCTCTCAAGCATTTGCCGGCGATCCTGCTCTGTAACACATCTGTAATCCATTGGTAAATCCTCGCGCTCTGCTCGCTGTACTCACTTAACAATCGGCAAAGAAACGACGCGGGCATGAATCTCTCGGCGCCCATCTGTCAAGACCAGATCCTGTCCGTCCCGGGCCCATTGGGCATCAATATAACATAGCCCGGCCCCACACTCCAGACACGGCGAAAATGCCCCACTGGTCACATTTCCCACGGTGACGCCCCCTGACTTAACTTCAAACCCCGCACGCGCAGTTCGCCGGCCATCCGAGACGAAGCCGGTCATTAACTCCTTTACCCCTTCGTCCCGCTGCTGCAGTAAATAATAGCGACCGATAAAATCTTTTTCCAAGTCCACAAAACGTCCAAGGTTGGCTTCCAGCGGCGTCCGGGTTTCATCAATATCATTTCCGTAAAGACGCAGCCCCTTCTCCAGCCGGAGCGTATCCCGGGCGCCCAGGCCGGCGGGCCGCACCGATTCCACCTCGAGTATCGCGTCCCAGAGACTTTCAACCCGGGAAGGTGTAATAAAAAGCTCACACCCTAATTCCCCGGTATAGCCTGTTCGGCTCGCAAGAACCTGTACATCCCCATACGTAAAGTGCCCGAACCGAAAAGGACGCAGCGTGCTGACATACGCTTCCCCTGTCAACGGTGCCAAAATCCTGTCGAGAACCTCCAATGACTTCGGCCCCTGGACGTCCACTTTGGCAAAATCAGAAGATTGATCGCGAACTTCAACCCCGTCGCCTGCGTGAGAACGAATCCACTCAAAATCCTTCTCTCGGGTGCCGGCGTTCACGACCAGCATGAACTCATCCTCTTTCGTCCGAAAAACGATCAGATCATCCAGAATACCTCCCCTTTCATTCAGAATCATGCAATAACGCGCTCGCCCCACGGCCAAACTTTCAACTCGATTGGTAAGCAAACGCTCCATAAGCTGTAATGCCTGCGGCCCCTTTACAAAAATCTCCCCCATATGCGAGGTATCAAAAAGGCCTACCTCCGACCTCGTATGAAGATGCTCACGAATGATACCTTCCTTATACTGCAGCGGCATTTCCCACCCGGCAAACGAAACAAACCGGGCCTCTGCCTGCACATGCTTCCCATACAGAGGAGTTTTTTTCTGCGCCGCCTCCTCAGAGGCTTCCGTGGCCATTGATCCTTCTTGCGCACTCATTGCCTCTTATCCTTTTGGCGTCTCACAGTTCTGGAGTAAAAATGAACAACCCTATGTGTATCTGTCACGGCATACAGCCGCTCTTCGTGCACCAAGGTATAACTCCACCTATAAAGTGGAATCAGGAGAGTACTATACAAACGTTTAAGGCATTTCGCCTATAAAGATAGGAACTGTTCCCGGTTTGCAGTAACCAGTCTTCTGACATTCCCAGTTCACAGCAGTGGAGGCGAAATCCCGCTCCGGCGGCAGCTTTAAAGGAGGTGGAGAAAGTCAGGGCCTTGTCTCCAGTCCCTGGATCTCTTTTTCGAGGGGACCATAGATATCCTTTACCTGCTCGGCATATTCATTTAATGCCTGCTGAACGTCCGGATCTCTTGCCATTACGTCCGCTCCTTCGTACGTAGGCTTACCGTACTTACAGCATATTTCCCGGGCATAATCCGGATTGTCCAGCCACATGCACGGCAGGAAAGTATTACTCGAATACGGTTGTTCAGCTCTCAGTTTCCGGAAAAATTCACTCTCCATTATTTCGTACAATGATTTCTCCTTAACGTTGTCAACGGCAAACTGCGTAAAAATGCACGGCTCAACATCGCCTTCATGATTTACGTGGATATAAGATCTACCGGCTATACATCCGCCCACATAGGGGGCATCATTCCAGAAATCAATAATAAACAGCGGCTTTTCTTTCATGAACAGTGCGCCTTTGTTATTCAGGGGCGCATCCACACGCATCTCCCGCCATCGATCAAATAAGAGCTTCCGCTGTTCCGGCGTAGGCATGTTCTCGACATCTTTCTTACCTTCAACAGGCATATGAAGGAAATACCAACCCACGTATGCACCGTGCGCCACCATGGAATCAACGAACTCTTCCCGGCTCACGTATTCGGCGTTATCCCGTCTGACATCAACGGAATAACCGAAAGGCACCCCTTTCTGCTTCAACGCATGCATCGCGTGACCTAACTTTTCATAAACGCTCTTCTCAGGGTCCGCAAATTTCCGCTTGGTGTCCGTTCTCTCCTTGTCTCCCTCGATACTTATAATCGGAAAGAGATTCCCGACCTGCCGGATTTCTTCCGCAACGTTTTCATCAATCATGGTTCCGTTACTGAAAAACTGGAAATAACTTTTATCGAACTTCCGACAGATTTCCAGCATCATGTCTTTCATCACCAGCGGCTCTCCGCCCAGAAAAGTAAAAAATCCTACCCCCATTTCTTCACCTTGCCGCACCACGGATTCAACTGTCTCGTAGTCAAGGTCATTCTCTTTGCTGAACGTGGGGGCGTAACAGCCTTCACACCTCAGATTACACCGCATCGTCGGACTGATCAATATGGTCATAGGTGTATAACTGCCTTCGGCAGCAACCCTGTCGCGTTTCTCTTTGTTCATCCAGATACCTCGAGCCACAAAATTCTCCAGAAGTTTCTGTCGGCATCTGCGGTCAGGTTCGCGGAGAAATCGAGTAAAAAAGTTTAATGCCGGATCATTTGCATTGACTTTTTCTTCAGCTTTATCTAAAGCCCACAGAAACCCGGAATCGTTGGATAAACCGCGTAAGAGTTTGATAATCCGCAAAAGATTTTTTTCCGAGGGATCAATGCCGGTAAGAATCCGGCTGGCCATTTTGGCACCCGCCCCTTTTATGATCTCTCCGGCTTTTCCTTCGGCACGAGCAGTAACACTCATATCTCCCGTCTCCCTCATCTCTATTGGTGATATAACGTCCGACTTCGACCTGTTCCCGATGACATAATAATCTTCACTCTCCTGGCGTGAAAGATCTCTGACCTGCCGCCACACCTCCACAATCCCCGAGGTTATCGCCTCGTTTTAGTTAAGTATCATAATCCACGTACTGCTATATTGCAAGCTGATTGAAGCACCATTTTTTGCTTGTGCCTTTAGCCGGTTCATTCTCTGGACCAGCGATCATCACCCAAAAGAGATGACCACACCCTTAATGCTGCATGATTCAGAAGCCTAAGTCTTTCAGCACCTGCTCGTGGACTTGCTTCGACTTCTGATCAAAAAGCACAAACCGGACAATCTTCAACGCCGAGTTCTGCTCTTCCAAGTACGAGGCAACTGTACGTAAAGCAACCTTCGCAGCCTCTTCTAACGGATAACCGAAAGCGCCGGTACTGAGTGCGGGAAAAGATATACTCTCAACCCCCTGTTCTTCGACCAACCTCAAACTGTTCGTATAACACTGAGCCAGTAACTCCGCATCCTGCGCAGAGCCGCTGTACACAGGGCCAACCGTGTGCACGATCCACTTGGCAGGAAGGTTGTATCCACTTGTAATCTTAGCCTCACCAGTCTCACAGCCGCCCATAGTTGCGCATTTCTCCCATAACTCCGATCCGGCAGCACGGTGTATAGCTCCGGCCACACCGCCCCCTGGCGCCAGTTGCTTGTTCGCCGCGTTAACCACCGCATCTGTTTCCTGTTCCGTAATATCACCTGTAAAGACCTGTAGCTTCGCGCCGCCGATTCCAGCCTCCATAGTGCCTTGCTCCTTTTTTGTTTCTTCATTTTCGCATTTCTGTAAACGATTTTAAGCCAGATAAGAAGAGGGCGCTTCAGCATGATACGTTAACCACTGACCGCTTACTTGTCGAATGCTCGTTCTATACGAATTATGTTACCGCATACTGCCGACACTTCACCTGAAAATCATACCAACAACGTGACAGCACCGCTTCTCTGAAATTGAGGAGATCAACACATATGAAAGAATTCGGCTTGCTGCTCATACTGGCCGGTTTGGGCATAGCTGCGTTCGGAGGATTCATTATGTTCGCCGATAAGATTCCATTTCTCGGTCAATTACCCGGTGACATCCGCATTCACAAAGAAAAAACGTCTTTTTTCTTTCCAATCACAAGCTGTATCGTGCTCAGCATCATCCTCACGGTTGTCATCAATCTGGCCTTTCGGGTATTAGGGAAATAAATGACGAACGCCATTTCACCTCATGCAGCTCCCGCATACCGAGGCTTCCTTCACATCTCCAACCTGAAAGAGGGCATCCATTGAGGCTCCTATCCTGCAACACAATTCTCATTTTTCTGAAAGGAATATTCATGGGACTTTCAGATATTATACCAGGAGTTTCAGGGGGGACTATAGCTCTTATTACAGGTATATATGAAAGATTAATATTAGCAATTAATTCTATTGACTTAAAAATACCAATTTATTTTG
>CAJXKU010000071.1 GCA_913055945.1 uncultured Lentisphaerota bacterium
TACGAGGGACTGCGTCCAGCGTGACGATTACAGCATGGATGCTTACGACATGCTGAATGCAATTCCTGAACGCAGTTATTCATAAGATAGCTATAATAAAGCGCTTACAACTTGACGCATGGTAAAATCAGGATTTCTTCTGCCTCTCCGTACCGCTGCCTTTTCCAGCCTTGGCTCTATCCTTCCCGGAGGAACGCTTCTCCCCGCTCGATGTCTGAGAGGGGCCATTATCCCCTTCTTCTTTCGTGACATCCTCCAATTCGCTTTTTACGTTATTCATACCATCCTTGAATTCACGCATGCCTTTACCCAAACCACGTGCGACCTCGGGGATTTTCCGCCCTCCGAAGATAAGCAGGATAAACAGAAAGATCAATATAAGCTCATGCGGGCCCGGTGACAACATTGCACAACTTCCTCCTTACAGTTTTGTGGACGGCGTGGAACTCTCCCTTATCCGAAAACCGCCGCCTTCCTTCCGTCCGTCGTTCGCCTCTCACCTGATTCTGTTACCAATATATAAGACGAATCAAAAACTTCCAAGTCCTCCAAGGCCATGGCTTTCTCCTGCCACCGGCACTTGAAAACTCACAACACTCCTACGCCGGCTTCTTCCATATGACTGCACGCCGGCCCCACTATATTCGTTCCGGCCCTTCACAAACCGCATCGGCAGTCTTATTCCCACATGGCGGACACTCTTTGCTGGCCAATTTCCACCCCCTCTATTCAGATGCAGTCCGTATCCACCTGCGTACAGGAAAGCCCACGGCCCCCGGATGTTGCTCCAGAAAACTCTTTACCACTTCTCTCGTCCCGTGGTCCGTCATCCGCATGCGGGCTTCAGTTTCCGTTAAAACACTGTGTAATTCAGGAAATCTATCCTCCGCCACGGCGACCGTATAGCTGCTGAAGGCCACTTTGAGCCTCTCCTCCCCCGACACAATCTCTCCATCCGGCCACTTCAACTCACGGAGATGATTGTCCGAGTTGAACCGCGCGTACAAACCATACAGACCACAGGAGGCATAATCTGTCTCCCGTCTGCGTTGCTCTTCCAGAATCCGCACCAACGCCGTTCTCTCCAGTGTTACCACAACGACACGGTTTTCGTACGGAATCAGTTCAAACACATCCGCCTGAGTGACTTTTCCGCTGGTCAGGCTCTTTTCGGTGCATCGGCCAAAGATAGCGGCGTCCACATCAACCCGCTTCTGCACTGCGCGGGATATCAATTCGCTGGTGCCACAGCTTCGTCCGGGCACCCCTTCCGAACTCAAATCTCTTTTCAGCCGCCCCAGCACATTGCTGCGTGCTGCCTGAGCCTTATCCAAGTATTTTCTGAGCTTCGTTTCAGCCTTTTCATCCACTTTTGAATCTTCCCGCACACGAAAAAGGCGTGATTCGACATCGGATATGCGCCCTTTATCCATATTGACGGTAACCACGGCAACGCCGAGCATATTTGCGTAAGCACCCGCTTGCACGTACCAAGTGCTGCGGCCGATGCGCCGCCCCGGTATTCGCCGGTGCGTGTGTCCCCCGAGAATAAGATCGATGGCCGGGAAGTGCTTCGCTGTCCGGCGTATCCGTTTACGACCGGAGGGCTTCCCGTAGCTATACCCCTGATGCAATGCCAAAACGATAACGTCCGGTTCTTCAGCAAGAACTTCGGGAAGTACATTTTTCAGATACTGTTCAAGTGAAGCAATGCGGTATCCTCTGCTCTTTCCATCGCGCCCTATGTGATTCAGCCTCCGAGCGGTGGCACCGATAATCGCGAGCTTTACCCCCGATCGAGAGAACAGCCGCCACTGATCAAAACATCTGCTTTCCTTATGCGCCTGACAACGCAGATTTCCGGCGAGTACATGTGCGTCAATCCGCTGCCGCAACTGTTCAAACCTGTCAAAGCCGAAATCGAAATCATGGTTTCCGGGCACCCACACCTCGTAATTCAGCTCTTCAAGGAAAGCCACCCCTGCACCGCCATCGGACAACGCCGTGACCAAAGATCCCTGGCAGGTATCTCCGCAGTCCACCAGAAGCGTACGGGCGGAACCGAACGAGGATCTGCGCCGTCTGATGAGGCTCGCAAGCTGAAGCGCACCGCCCTGGCCTGACTCTTTCCCGCGCATAACCCCGTGAATGTCTGCGGTGTACAGGATCTGAACCTGTTCCGTGTCTTCGTGCTCGCCGTCCGCTGCCGTGCAGGCATCATCAAAGGCCGGAAGGACCATCAGCAACGGAAACCATATCATCATGCTGCCCCACTTCCCCCATCCTTTTCCGATAATGCGGGACGGGCGATTTTTCATCAGATCGTTCGTGGGCATGAGTTCAATCCCCTGTTGTCTGAGCCGTCTTTGAAACTCAAATACGCAGCAAAAACACAAAATCAACGGCGAAATTGACGTTGAATGAACTTCGCTGGACACAGGCTATATGGTATTTCCCGTAAACCGGATATTTGAGACATCGGACTATAAGACATATATGGGTTAAGTTTTTTCAGATTTTTTCAACGGGGTGTTGTTATGAGCGAGGAAGCAGAACGTCTGCGCGAACAGATGGTGCGCGACCAGATCCAATCCCGCGGTGTGAAGGATCGGCACGTTCTGGAAGCTATGCGAAGGGTACCGCGGCACGAATTCTGCTCCGACCATTCTGTGGAAGCGGCGCACGGCGATCATCCGTTACCTGTAGGACACGGACAGACCATTTCACAACCTTACATTGTGGCGGTGATGACCGAGACCGTGGCGGTCAGGCCGGGGGACAAAGTTCTGGAGATCGGTACAGGATCCGGCTATCAAGCCGCCGTTCTGGCTGAAATCGGCTGCGAGGTGTATACCATTGAAATCGTGCCGGAACTGGCCGAGAGCGCCAGACGCACACTGGAAAGACTCGGCTACGAGAACGTCCACTGCCGGGTCGGCAACGCCGCTTACGGATGGCCTGAACAGGCACCTTTTGACGGTGCCCTCGGCACCTGTGCAGCGCCCGACCCCCCCGAAGCGGTCGTCGAGCAGCTGCAAACCGGCTCGTCCCTGGTGCTTCCCGTTGATCAGGGCGCCTTTTCTCAATGGTTAACAGTAATCACAAAAACCGAAAAAGGTAAAGAACAACGTCGAATGATGCCTGTTCGGTTTGTCCCGATGAGGGACGATTGATCCGACGTCTCGGAATTTCCACAAACGTCCACCAGTGGACCGCAGAAATATCCTCTATATCAACTATATGTGTTTGATGCAGAGGGGAGGACTTGAATGGGCCCAATGGATAAATACCAGTCGAAAAGAAATCCAGAACTCACGCTCGTACCGCGATTTTGACACAACCTGTGTATACACAAGGAGGATAACCTATGACAGACGCCATTGCTATCTGGAAAAGCTGTCCAATCTCTCCAATCTCTCCAATGGTGGCGCAGGCTGGTTGGCGAAACGGCGAGCGGCACCACGCCTCCAGCAGGGAAATGAACACATTTGCGCGTACCTCTACGGGCTGATAATACCGGCTTCTGCCTTCACCGAAAGCTTTCGGTGAGGGTTACTACTGTAACGCCGTCGCCGCCTTCGTCCTGACCGGGGACGCCCAAACGGTACTCCGTAACCAGGCCATGATTTCTCAGATACTCATGGACGCCCTGCTGTAAGCGACCACTGCCATGGCCATGGATAATGCGGGCTTGGCTCAATCCATTCATCACGGCGTTGTTCAGAAATTTGTCCACCTCAGTGATGGCTTCATCAACCGTATAACCGTGCAGGTTCAGTTCCGTTTTGACGTTCTGCCGGTTTCTGGGCTTATGGAATCGAGCCCTGTGACGGGCTTCATCCTGCTGCGCAGCTGTCTTTTCCGGCTGTCCCAACTCCTCCGGTGCAACTGAAAAATGTATGGCCCCAAGCGCCACCGTGACGCGATTACGCTCCGTGTCTTTTTTTATAACCCGGCCGTGATCCCGCAGTTTTTCGACCCAGACCCGATCGCCCTCCTGCAGTTTCTCCATATCCACAGGCTCACGCACACACGGCTCAGCAGCGCTGGCAGCCTTTTCCAGATCTGTCTGCCGGGCATGCACCTGTTCGCGCAGTTCGCCGGTCTGCGCTGCATCGGGGCTTTGACTCGTGTCTTTCCATTCCTTTAACAGACGATCCATCTGTTGACGCGTATTCGAGACGGTCTGCGCGGCCTCTCTGTATGCGTCGTGGAGGAGACGTTCGCGCTGCTTATGCAGCTCGTCCACTTCCTGGCGCAGGCTTTCCCTGTTTTCCTGCAGGGTGTTCAGGTCCCTTTGGGCTTCCCGTTCTTTTTCACTTACCTGACGTTTCTCTTCTTCAAGTTCAGCGATTACGGTTTCCAGCCGCATGTGATCGCTGTTCAACAGGTTCCTCGCACGTTGCAGCACAGCGTCGGGAAGGCCGAGTTTTTCGGCTATGGTAAGTGCATGACTCGCCCCGGGGTGCCCCAACTCCAGTACGTACTCCGGCTGCAGGCTGTCCGGATCGAAGCGCATCGCGGCGTTCATCATACCGTCCTGTTCATGCACAAACGTTTTAACTGCGCCCAGGTGGGTGGTAACCAAAGACACAGCGCTGGTATCCGCCAATTCTCCCAGGATGCTGCAGGCCAGCGCCCCGCCTTCCAGCGGGTCTGTTCCGGACCCTAATTCGTCCAGCAGCACGAGCGGCTTTTCCCGGGAGTCCAGCCGATTAAGAATATCCCGGATATTCCGCATATGTCCTGTGAAAGTACTCAGGTTTTCTGAAATCGATTGTTCGTCACCGATATCGGCGAACACCTGATCAAACCACTTAATCTCTGAATCAGGGTGAGCCGGAATAGGCAGGCCGGTCTTTGCAATAAGCGTCAAAAGACCGAGCGTCTTCAACACGACAGTTTTGCCGCCGCTGTTTGATCCGGTAATCGCCACTGCACAAGCCTGCTCCGGCATATCCAGATCCAGAGGCACCAATTTACCGTGCGAAGTTTCCCGGAACTGTTTATCCAGGAGCGGATGACGAGCACCGAAAAGGCGCAGACGTGATGAAAACGTGGGCACCGAGCAATCATAACTCTGCGCCCACTTGCCGACAGCGGTCGCCGCATCCAGTTCCGTCAGAAGCTCCGTATTCACGGAAAGCTCATCCAGATATCCGCGCACTTTTTCAGAGAGAGACTTCAGCAGGCGCCGACACTCATCACGTTCCTCCACACGATTTTCTGCAAGTTCATTACCCTCCTGGAGAACCTCGTCCGGCTCCACAAAAAGCGTCTGACCACTGTCTGAATGATCATGCACCACCCCACGCAGCCTGTTTCTCATTTCCCTTCTTACAGGAAGCACGTATCGATCTTTCCGCAAAGTGATAAATTGATCCTGAAAAACATCCTCCAACCCCGTATCGTTAAGAAGCTTTTCAAGCCGCGCATGAATGCTGACCTCCAGCTGCCGGATTTTTCCGCGTATTTCCTCCAGGGCAGGACTGGCTGAATCGTATAACCGGCCGTACTTGTCGATACTCCGGTCCAGTGATCTGCGCAGGTCTGCGCACGGCGTGAGCTGAGCTCCGTACTCCTGTAAGCGCGCCAGTCCCGGCTCGGTTTCTTTCGCAAGGAAATATTTCACTTCCTTCACCGCCTCAAGATGCTGCCGGAAGCCCAGTAAGTCCTCTCCACCAAGCACCGCCTCCGCAGGCTTTACCCGCTGCAACAGGTCACTGCTGATTTCAAAAGAGGGGCGAGGCACTTCCTTGCCTTCCTCAATCTGGATCATTACATCGCGAAAAAGATCGTGCCTCGTGCCGATCGACGCCATCGTACTCAATGGCTGGAGACGCCGCAACCATTGCCGGGCGCTTTCGCTGTTCGCATAACCCGCTACCAGCTTCAAAAATTCCCCGAATTCAAGCACGCGCAATGCGTGCAAACCCGGATCACTCAACTCATCCGCCGCCTGAAGATCTGCATTATCGCTCTGTTTCGCTTCCATTGACGCTTACGTCCTGCAACACTTTTCCTGTCAAACAATTCGAACAATCGTGCTATTGACACACATAGTTAACATAAATGACGTGCCCCGGGGAGTCTGAGGTTCCTGCCACAAACTGACCGCCTGTTTGGGCTCTCCCGCGAGCAATTGAAACAAATACACATGATTGTATGTTAGGTTACATCGGGTTCAGTTATTAGTCGTTGTGAAAGCTTCCGGCACCAGAACATACACTGTCGAGCACCTGGACCCCGGAATCTTAACACCGTAATTCCAGCTGAAGACATACACAAAGAAAGAACCACCGTTCAGGTGAATGATATTTCGCCCAACAATGAAAACCAATAGTGGGGTTCCGTATGGACAAAATCCGCACGGCCATTATAACTGGCGGACACGATTTCGAGGTCATTCCTTTCCATCACTTGTTCAGAAGCTTTGACAGCATAGATCCGTACATCCAGCATATGGAGGATTTCGCTTCCTCTTCCCAGGAAGTACGTGAATGGTACGATGTTGTCCTTTTTTACAATATGTATAAGGGGCACCCGACCGAACAAGGTCCCGGAAAGCAGAAACCCGCCCTGGAACAACTCGGTCGCACTGAGCAAGGGATCGTGGTATTGCACCACGCCGTGCTTTCGTATCAGGGTTGGGAAATATGGGAAGATATTGTGGATCGGGATACCGGGGGATTTCAGTTTCACCATGATCAGGAACTGCCGGTTTCGGTCGCTGATCAGGAACACGCCATTACGCAGGGATTGGATGATTGGACAATGCAGGACGAAACGTACGAATTGAACGCTGCTGGGCAAGAAAGCCATGTGCTGTTACAAACGTCATGCCCGAACAGTGTAGGCAACCTGGCCTGGGTCCGCCGTTACAGGAACAGCCGGGTATTCTGCTTTTTCTGCGGCCACGATCATGTAGCTTGGGAAAATCCGAACTTTGCTACCGTACTTCACCGCGGTATTGAATGGACGTGTGGAAGAAGGTGAGGGGTACATTTTCCCATAAGCTTCCGGGTGTACCCCGGGCGCAAGCCCTGACGTTGTCGCCGGATGATCAGAACAATGGAACCGAAAACAGAAGATAGAGTCGACGTTCTCTGTTTTTCTACTCCGGGAAGAACAACATAAATGAGGACAGAACCGGCTCCAGGGCGGAGCGCACACAGACACTTTTCACTCGCTGAAAAATACCATACCATGAGACACAAAATGCCCCAGGAATATCCCCGGCACACACACAGAACACAAGCCTCCAAACGTTCATGCCGCTTGTGGACAAGACTTTTTCCCCTGCCCCTGCTATTCTTCGCCGGCACCGTCTTTGGCAACCAAAGTTCCGGCAAAGACACTGCGGAAATCTGTTTTGAAGCTGAACTCGCGAACACGCTGCGCTATCCCTGGCATATCACCGACGCAGCGGGGGCATCCCAGGGAAAAGCTGTCTACATTCCCGAAAGTGCCGGCGGTGCCGAAGCATTCCCGGAAGGTCACCCCGTAGCCGTATATCACCTTGACCTTCCGAAAAACAGAACGTGGCGCGCCTGGGTAAGAGTCAAGTGGAACGGCGAGTGCAGCAATTCGCTATTTTTCAGGCTCGGAGAAGCAAACAAGTACGGCGTGATAAATAAAAACTACGGAGAATGGCAATGGGTTTCCGCAGGTACCTGGGAACCGGCAAAGGCTGCTTGTAAAGCGGTGATAAGCGCTCGGGAGGATGGGATCAAACTCGATCAGATTTTTCTGACCACGCGCGGAAAAGAAGTTGATCCGCAAGCCAGAATGGAGCCCACAACGGTACCCGTACCGCCCGAAGAGAAACAACAGGTCAAGCTGTTCATGGCTTCCGGAGCCCCTCGTCTGCCTCCGCCGGATTTTATTTTCTCCCACCGTCCCGGAAAACCGACCCCGCTGCGTTCGATACAGCGACTCATCCTTAAGCCGGGAAGAGAAAGCGAGCTGACCTGCTGGCTTCGAAACAATCCTGCTGATCAGCGGACGGTAGGTCTGCGCCTGCGCACATCTGCTCCGCTGAAAATAACCCCCGATGCTGAGCGAGAAATTACGTTCGCACCCAACGAACTGCTCAAGAAGGTGAAATTCAAACTGAAAAGCAAACGTAATATGCCTCGCACGGTGAAACGTCTGGGTGTCATTCTGCGCCATCCCGATGGCCGGATTGAAGCAGGCAGAGCGCTTGTGGAAAAACCCTTCCAATGGCTGGTAACCAATGCCCTGCCCTGCGGCGAGCAATCAACGATCGCAACTCCCGCGCCTGTCGAGAACAAACTCGACAACGGTTTTCCGGGCAATAACGACAAAGTCAATTGGCAGACGGCTCCACCTGACACGATCAACAGATTCGGCTTGCTCAATATGCGAAAAGCTGTAACCGACCGTAACTATGTGATGGCTTACGCTTACACCCGCGTCCACTCGCCCCGGAAGCGTAAGTATCTGCTGGAGGTACGGCATGATGATATGATCCGGATATGGGTGAACGGCGAAAAGGTGTTCACCAGCACCCAGAGTACACCTTCTTACATCAGCCGTAAACTTATCCAGGTGCCCTTCAGAAAAGGCACAAACCATATCCTGGTGAAGCTGAACCAAAAGAAAAATTACTGGGAGTTCTGCACCAGAGTGCTGGACATGAGCGGCCGTCCGGCGCCAGTGCATGGCCTATCCACGGCCCACCTGACCAAGGAGGACAACGCCGACCGTTAACCCTAACATCCGCAGTAGGAGCTACAGCTTCGTCTCGCTGCCTTGCATATGCAACCACAAAATCAACTGCGAAATTTAGGATCATGCACCTTTTCAACCACCTGGGATTGCAATTCTGAGCAGAAGCACTCTTACTCAAATTCGAGAATACCCTTGATCCGACACGCTTTTCATATGAAACTTAAGCAGATTATACCCGTTGGGTTGATCACTTTCATTCTCGTCGCGGCTTGTGGCCCCGAGTCAACGAATGCGGGCAGCCTCCTTACTGACGTAAAGGAAAGCGGTCCACAGAAAAACCTGTGGAACAAGGAAAGCTCCAAGTACACGATATACCCACCGTTAGAGCAGCTGCTCAAAAACCTACTCAATCCGGCCGTCCCGGTGAAGAAAAACATACTGTTCCTGACCGACACGTGGGGTGATGTGTGTAAGAAGCTTGAAACCCCCCGTCTGTACAGGAAAACGCTCAAACACGGAGCACGCCTGATACAGAAAAGTTCGCTCACCACAGAGCCTCGGCGATCACTTCTGCAGGGATTCTATAAGCGCCTCGGCGAAAATTACGAAGAACAACACCTGTATATGCAGGCCATTTCCGCGTGGGAAAAAGCACGACAATTCAAGACCAGCAAGCGAACAGAGGAAGAACAGATTCTCCCAGCGCTCGCCGCCTTATACGAGAAAGTGGGCCTCTACGACAAAGCCTTAAAAATCCATAAACGCGAACGTCCCGGCAAGAATGGAGAATCACGACAAGCGTGCCGGCAGATCGCTACTCTCCATTGTAAAATGGGAAATCCCCAAAAGGCCATACGCCTAATAAGCGACGGCCGGGATTCAACGGACATAAGATGGCTGGTCCGCCTTTTGTGGTCTCACAAATACCTTTCGTCAACAGAGCGGATTTCACGAAAAGCCCTGAACGAAGATCTTCTGAGCCAGCACGAGCGCCAGGAGGTAAAACTTTTACTGGCCCGCACGCTCCGAGAGCGTCAACAACGGGACGAAGCGCTGCAGTGGGCAGCCAAAGCATTCATGGAGATCCCTCCAGATGCCTCCCGCCCGCGTCTAAGGAGACTGCTTATAACTGCTTCCTTTATCGCCGAAACCCATGCCCAGCGCGGCACGCTCGACAAAGCCATTGCGGCAGCCCGCCGACATCTTCAAGGCGCAGAACCTTCGCACGAAGGGCATTCAGATAAGAAAAACCGCCCAATCCGCCTCAGCGACATGCCCGCTGTCGCCCTGAGCACCAAAGAAGATGTAAACACCGCGCAAAGACTCCGCCTGTTGCTCTTTCATTTTTACGCTGAAAAAGAACATGTTCAAAAAGCACTTCGTATTTGTCGCCAATACAGCAAAGGCCGCAAGTTAAAGGGAGGACTTCACAGAAAAATCCGCAAATACGCCCGCAAACATTTCCAGAACCTGCTGCAGGCTGGAAAAACCGCGGAGGCTGAACAGCTGCTGGAACAGGCCAGGGAACGGATATGGAAAGACCATGACGTCGAATGCGCGAACTACCATCTCTTCCGGGAGAAATACGGCCGATATACGGCCACGGGATACTTCATCGGCATTACGGCCATGGCAGCCGAGGACGACAGACACCTGTATGATCTGGCAAGAACATTCCACATATGGGGAAAGTACGAGCAGGAGCACATACTCTGGCGCCAAATCCTGAGCAATCAGGACAGAAGACCCTTTTGTGAAGGCAGCGCTCATGTCCGGGTAGCCACTTCACTTTACGACCAGGGAGAGTACAAAAAAGCACTGCGACATCTGATAAAATTTAAGACAAATCAAGTGGGCGCCGTTTCCCCCCGAAAGGCTTTCCTCCGTTTTCGCTTCAAAGTCCATTATCACGCGGCGGGAGAAGACGCCGATGTCATTATCCCCTACATAAAAAAAGGCAGATTCCTGCAACGTCAATGCGCACTGCAATTCCTGGGCACTGTCGGGAGCCAGCGACACACACGTATCCTCAGGCGCTACAAGCGGCATGCTCCGCCCGTTCTCCGGCCGCACATAGAAGATGCGATCGCACGGATTGAAACCCGCAATTTAACGAACGCCCGCGGATCCATGCCTGCGATCAACGCCGAAAAAGACTTGCGCGAATGGCTCAGGAACAAGTACACCGTAAAATGGATCAGAAAAGATCCCGTTAAAGAAAGCCAGATCTGGGCGGCGCTGGACGATCATTTTCTCATTGCCTGCGACCTCAAAGATGCCGAAGTTAAACGCTGCGCAGACAAGGCCCGCTGGCTGGTAGGAAGCATCCCGCAGGCGAAGCAACTCGTATTCACTGAGCAGCACGTGTGGGTGGGCACGGACAAAGGACTCCTGGCCTACCGCCGCAGCAGCGGAACGTGGAGCCTGTACGCGGTCGATGGACGGCTCACAGACTACGAAGTCCAGGACGTGACGTGGACGGGTAACAGGGTCCGGATAGAGATCGTCACCGCAGAAAGCAAAAGCACCGCCTGGTTTTTCCACCCGCAGAAAGGAACGTGGGAAAAATCGCGCAGATAAGACGCAAACAAAGAAGGAAGTCTTAGAACCCGTTACAAGTTAAGTTCCGAACGCGGCTTCAATTCGAATATAACGAGCCCAACCGATCATAAGTCTCGAGGACCAGTGATTCTGTCTGGTCCCAGTCCAGGCATGCATCTGTTACAGAAACCCCCGGCTCCAGCTCTTCACCTGCCTCCTGAATCTTCTGTTTTCCGCCCTTCAGGTTGCTTTCAAGCATCACGCCGATGAGGTCCTGCTCTCCTTCCACGATCTGGCGGACAACGTCTTTTAACACCACGGCCTGTTGCTCAGGGTCCTTTCCACTGTTTCCATGACTGCAATCAACCATAATGTTCGGGGAAATCCCCTGCTTACGCAGCAACTCTCTGGCGAACGCCACATGCGGGGATTCGTAGTTCGGGCCGCTTTTGCCTCCCCGCAGAACCAGATGAGTATCCGTATTGCCGCAAGTATTAAAAAGTCCAATACGGCCTTGACTCGTAATCCCTATGAACGTATGGGCAGAAGCCGCTGTCGAGAGAGCCTGCACCGCCACGTTCATGTCGCCGTCAGTCGCATTTTTAAATCCTATCGGTGTCGAAAGACCGCTTGCCATCTGCCGATGAGTCTGAGACTCTGCGGTACGTGCTCCGATCGCGGTCCAACAGAGTGCATCCGTTATGTACTGCGGAATAATCGGCTCGAGGATCTCTGTGGCTGTCGGCAACCCCATTCCTGCCACTTCAAGCATGATATGCCGTGCCAAGTGCAGCCCCCGAAAAATATTGCCGGAATTGTCCAGGTCAGGATCGTAGACCAATCCCTTCCACCCCAACGTCGTGCGCGGCTTTTCAAAATACACGCGCATCACAATCAGTATACGATCTTCAACCCGGCGAGCCAGCGTTTGTAGACGCTCAGCGTATGCAAACGCATCTTCACTGCTGTGGATCGAACAAGGACCTACAATCATTAAAAGGCGTTTATCACGCCGTCCAAGAATGTCCCGAATCTGCTTACGCCCCTTTGTTACGCTCTGTGCAGCCTCTGCACTGAGCGGATACGCTTCTTTGACCTCTTCGGGGGTCGGCAGTTCGGAAATATCTGCAATATTTACGTTATTCGTATCAGTCATGACTTCTCAATGATCACATTTCGCCCGGGGAGAGTTCTGAATAAAATGACAACGCGGATGTATACAGTCAACGCAAACCGCACGCCCGTTTCACGTAACGTGCTTATGCGGACATGTTTTTGTACTGAGCGGCCAAACGCGCTTTGCGCCGGCGGGCTTTATTCTCATGAATAACGTTTTTCCCCGCCGCCTTATCCAAAGCAGCATAACATACCCTGAGACTCTCAGCGGCCGCTTGCTGGTCACCTGCTGCGACATGAGCCTGGAAGGACTTCTGCTTTTTATTCAAGTCTCTGATGTTTCTTCGATTACGCAATGTGCGCAACCGATCCTGGCGTACTCGCTTTGACCTTGATCTCGTGTTCGGCATATCTATCACCCTTTTTTGGCTTGATTCTTATCCCCTGCCGGCGACATATCATCCACCACGGACAACGCCGGGGTAGCGCCCGGCTTACGCCAAGCATAACGTTGTAATATGATGCCTCCACGCCGCAAATCAACCGAAACCTGCGGAACAGCCGCGCCGCCGGTGCATTGATAAAAAAACTGAATGGGGTGATGAGCGGCCTATACCCCTTCAAAAACCATATCCGGCGTGTACTCACTTTGTAACAGCTTTTCCCGGTACGTTACGCCCGTCAGCATAAGTGCTGTTTGATAACCGAAAGACTGCGCACCGGCTATATCGGAATTCAACGAGTCGCCCACCATCAACACCCGCTCCCGGGAAATTCTGTCTCCGAGCCGCTCTTCCAGATGATGATGAGTGTAGCGGAATATCGGCTCGTAAGGTTTTCCCAGATATATCGGTTCCTTCTCCACACCGTACACCGCGCACAGTCGCTGCAGGAACCGCCCCACAGCACCCGACGACGACCGCGGCCCGTTCCCGTCCCCTGATAACTGCTCCCGTCGGTCGGGAACCGGAGACGGTGTTATCTCGCTCTGCCGCGTGTCTCCACGAGGTGAATCGACGATGGCAACAGAACGGATGACCGGCGGAGCGCTCGAGCGGTTGTATAACGACAGGATCGGACGGCCGAGCACGGGCGACGAGGCGCTCGGGTACTGGGTGTTCGCGCTCGGGGCCCTGCT
>CAJXKU010000072.1 GCA_913055945.1 uncultured Lentisphaerota bacterium
ACCGCGCGATCGACTCGTAGGAGAATGTTATCGCATTATGATTCTCTCACGAAGTCGCAATCGGTATCGGGATCGGGATCGAATCGTCCGGCATTCCGATTTCGATAGCGATAGCGATTTCGTTCAAGAACGCACAGCAAAGCCCATGCTGTTTTATCCGGTGAAAGGCCTTCGCAACAGTGAACTTTGTCCCGAACCTCGTCTCGAACGGAATTCGATTCGATTATAGTTCGGGACAAGGTTCGCGACGACGTCAAGGTAGTACAAAAGGTGCCCTGAATATTGTGCACTGTAAACGCACCTCATAGTTTTTGATATCCGGGTACTACAAGCAGGTGCCTCCGGGTTATCTGAAGGTTCGTAGTACCGCCTTTAGGCGGTCTGATGAATTCTCAAAGGCACCGCGACTCCATGCATACAAACCATACTGAAGTATGAACTCTGACGGGCCAAAACCGCGCGATCGACTTGTAGGAGTTCATGCTTCAGCATGTCTGCCGAACCGCATACCAGCGTGGCCGCCTACGAAAGCGTAGGATGTACCCAATAAGAAACTAAGCGCGGTATTGACAGTAAATAATCGCTCCACGCAGTGGTCTCATACCGGGGTATCAGGGCGGCTGCGCCGCCCGTTGGGTTGGCCCGTACCGGCGTGAGCTCTGATGCGTATAGTGGGGGTGCTGTATGCTGGGGGTTATCGGGCGTGATTCCAGTGCAAAAGACCGCATGATCAGGCATCCGGTTTGTCGCGAGAACCGGAGGATGCGCTTGAGTTCTGCTGATTCAGGCCGAGGTCTTTGTTCCAGTCAGGCGGACGGAGTTCTATGTTATTCTGATTCGCGATATCGGTCAGCCGGTCAATAATTTTTTTCATCTGCTGGGGTCGTAATTTGGGGCTGGGGGTTGTGCATGCCGCGACAAGATCTCCGAGGGCTCGGTAAGTTGAGTTTCCCTTCTGAAAGCTGCTGATGTCGATGAATGATTTTTCTTTTCTCATGGCCTGCTTTGCCCACTCCCTTCTGGAAGGAGTTGTCATTGACATTACCTCCTCCTGCTGGAGGAATGAACCGCCGAACAGCTCGTTGGCCATAATGCCGAACCCGTAGACATCTGCTCGTTGATCGAGGCGTTGCCGGCCATCAGCCATCAGTTGTTCCGGGGCGAGATACCCTATTGTCCCGGTCATAGTGGTGGGGGCGGTTTTTTTTGCCGCCGCTGATCCGAAGTCGATGATAAAGATGCTGTTTTGCGTTGCGATGAAGTTGTGGGGTTTTACATCCAGGTGAAGATAGTTGTGTTCGTGGATATACCGCAGGGCGTGCGCTGCCTGGAAGAGGATGTTTATCAGGGAAGCCTCGTTGTCCGGCTGATGACGATGGATCATCTGTCCAAGATCGCTGCCGTGCAGGTAGTCAAGCAGCAGGTCACACCCCCACTCAATGCCGAAAAATTTTCGTTCGATGAGGCTCCTTACAGGAGGAAAGGGGGGCGCTTCGTCAGTGAGCAGATCGCGGGCAACGCTGTATTCGTTTAAGAAATGTTTCTTTTTGAGCGCGTAGGGCGGGTTGGTGCCTACCTGATTCCGCAACGGAGCGTGCTCGCCGGTGCCGCGGGGCCAGCGGCGAGCTTCTTTTAAACAGTATTCTCTCCCGTCCGGTGCCTGTACGTGGAAAAGCACTGCATCAGCTCCGGGCGGGAGCTTTTCAACTGTTTTCAATTTGCCGATGTCATAACCGGCTGTATCAGGGTAGGGCTTATGAAGCATGTCGAATTGATTTTTGTCTGGGGTTTTCCGGCAAACCTCGCTTCAGTGGGAACAGAGGGAGATTATCCGCTCTTGTTTCTGGATGTTTGTTCATGCGGGGAATATTTTTCACATACGTTATCATGTAGAGGTCTCTCCTGATGAACAGGCTGTTATTCATTTACCTGCAAAATATCCGGCAGAAGAATATGAGACACTATAACTTGTTACTTATATTATCCATAGCGTCTATGCGTTTTGGTGTTCCACAAATTTTAACGCTGACGGCCCGTGAGTTGTGATCGAAGACTTATGTTTCCGGTTTATTAAGACAGGGGAATTTCATTTATTCCGCAAAAAAGCAACCTGTCGTCTTTTGTTAATTGTAGCCGCTATGTAGTGTAATGCCAGACAAAGAAAGTAAGAAAGTTGAATGAGCGAGTCCAGGATGAAAGAAGTCGAATTGATGCAGACACCGTCGCCCGGCGGATGGCTGTTGCGCTTCTGCGGTGAAGCTGTAGAATTTCGTCTCAAGGTCAATGGTGTGGATCAGGGGCAAGCCTACCTGCGGACAAACCTTGGCAATGCCGGTATTCGGCGAAGGGAAATCATAGAGGCGGTAGAGAAGGATCAGCCGCGGCTTGAGACGGACTGGTTCGATATTCCCATGACGCGGGTAAGTACAGGCGAATACGTATTGACGATGACGCTGGGTGAAGTCGGCGTATTCGAGGCCAAGACTTTTTTCCGGGACAGTGAAGCCGGCGAACAGTACTGGCCGGAGGGGGACAACATTTCGATCAAGGTCGAACCGGCGTCTTTCGCGGCGGCGAATACAGTTTATACCGCCTTCGTGCGACAATTCGGCAGCAATAAGGAAAGAGGTGCCGTGCAGACTTCAGAACTCCCGCGGGTCGAAGAGCTGGAAGGGCAGGGATATACAGTGATTCCTTGTTCAGGAACCTTCCGCGAATTGATCAGGGAATTGGATTTTATTATCGGTGAGCTCGGATTCCGCATAATACAGTTGCTGCCGATCCACCCTGTGCCGACGACCTTTGCGCGGATGGGGCGCTTTGGAAGCCCGTTCGCTTCCCTGGATTTTATGGATGTGGATCGGGCTTTGGCTGATTTTGACCGACAGACGACACCGTTGGAGCAGTTCAATGAGCTGATACAGGAGGTTCATGCGCGGGATGGGCGGGTCCTCATGGACATCCCGGTGAATCATACGGGATGGGCTTCGAATCTGCAGATTCATCATCCGGAATGGTTTCCCCGCACGGAGGAGGGTACGTTCCGTTCGCCGGGCGCCTGGGGGGTGATCTGGGAAGATCTGAGCGAGTTCGACTATTCCCACGTCTCGCTTTGGCAGTTTATGGCGGACGTCTTTCTGTTCTGGTGTGAACAAGGTGTGGATGGTTTCCGTTGTGACGCTGGTTATAAAGTCCCGTTCGACGTCTGGGAGTATGTGGTGGCGAAAGTCCGGCAGATTTACCCGGAAACTGTTTTTCTGCTTGAAGGGCTTGGTGGGGAACTTTCTACGACCCGGCGTCTGATCGGTGATGCGGGGTTGAACTGGGCGTATTCGGAGTTGTTCCAGAATTATGATCGAGGACAGGTGGAACAGTATCTGCCCGTCAGTCAGGAAATGGAAGGGGGTCGGGGGTTACTGGTCCAGTATGCCGAAACCCATGATAACGATCGTCTGGCCGCCTCCGGCGAAGTGTTTTCGCAGATGCGCGCAGCGCTCTGTGCGCTGTGCAGCATGGGCGGGATGTTCGGTATTACTAACGGTGTCGAGTGGTTTGCAGACGAAAAAGTAGATGTTCACGGTGCGCCTTCATTGAATTGGGGCGCGGAGCATAATCAGGTGGACTGGTTGCGGCGGTTGAATGCAATTGTGAGCTATCATCCGGCTTTACAGGCGAAGAGCAAGCGTCGAATGGTGCATACCGGTGAAGGGAACAGTATTGCACTGCTGCGCGAAGCGGCTGACGCTGACGAGCACCTTCTGATCCTTGTAAACCTCTCTGCAGACAGTCCCCAGGTGGTCTATTGGTACGACGACGACATCCTGCCTGCTGATGCTCTGGGAACAGATCTTCTCCATGATGAGAAGATTGCAATTGAGACGGAAGGGAACGTATGCCGGCGTGAACTGCAGCCTGGGGAGGTGCGATGTATTGCACGTGAACCATGGGATGCTGAAGGTTGGGAAAACGAGGAGACGTTTGCGTCTGCTTTGGATGAATGGCGTTTTCGTGCGAAGTATGTCGAACTGGCCAAGTGCATACAGGTGGTTGAAGGGGGGCTTGCCCAGGTACCCTCTGAGGAGCAGATTCGCAGATTCATGACCGATCCGGTTGCGGAACTGCAGGCTTGGTCGGGGGAGAAATTGCCGCTGTATGTGCATTGTCATTTGCCGGAGGATCTGCGTCGTGTGGTCTTGGTTCCCCGCGGGATGCTGCTGTTGGTATCTGACTCTGTACCGGTCATGTTGACCGAAAAGATGAATGGCGAAGCCGTTTATTCCGATCGGAGTCTTTGTGCAGGGGGTGATTTTCATTTTATCGTGCTTCCGCCGAGCGCCGAAATAGGCGAATCGGAATACAGGCGGCTTGAATTCCGCCGTTTTGTCCGAGGGGTCAAAGGACCGGATGTGGCAAGGGGGAACATCCTGCGTCTGGGCACGTATGCGAATACGGCCGTAAAATCTTTCTGGAGCCACGGCGAGATCGGCGAACGTCAATTGGGGGCATTGGCGGTTAACGCCAGAGCATCGATGGCATACGTGCGTGCGCCTTGGGCGGAGATACGTTCGCAGTACGACTGTTTCCTGGGGGTGAATCCGGCGCTTGGATATCCCGGCGAGCGGCGGATTATGTGGACCCGGTGCCGTTGTTGGCTGGTGTATTGGGATTATTCCAGGGAGTTATCGTTTAAAAATTTGCGTGATTTTTATGTGGCTCCCGGGAGCAGGAGTGTCTGGCGATTCGATGTGCCTTTGGGCCGAGGATACGTGCTCCCGTTGAGAATTGAGTTGACCATGGTTGACTCCGCGGATCGGGTGAATGTTCGTTTTGTCCGGGATTCGGCGGAAGATGACAGTCTGGAGCCTGCGGAGTCTGTATTCCTCATTGTTCGTCCTGATATTGAGGACCGGAATTTCCATGAAAAGACGAAAGCGTTCAGGGGGGCGGAGGATATTTTCCCGAAAGCTGTAGAGCACGGAGAAAGAGGTTTCCGGTTTACGCCCTCGGATCATACGCTCACCATAGAAGCAGACGCCGGAGCGTACGTAGAAGAGCCCGAGTGGCAATATATGGTTGAGCATCCTCTGGAGAAAGAACGGGGGCTGGAGGAGTATTCGGATCTATTCAGCCCCGGGTATTTCTGGAAGAGTCTGGAGCGGGGTGACGTTTTGGCGTTGACCGGAGAAGCGGGACCGGCCGATGTGGGCGGCTCCCCTCGTGCGGGGGCGAATATCCGGGCGTTATTCTCTCCGCTGGAGGAGACCGAAGAGGAACCCGCGAAGATGCCGATTGAGGATGCGGCCGAAAAGGCGGCATGTGATTTTGTGGTTGAACGGGATTCGGGAGCGACCGTTATCGCGGGATATCCCTGGTTCCTGGATTGGGGGCGTGATACGTTCATCTGCCTGCGAGGAATGACTGCCATGGGGGGATGGCGGTTGGTGCAGGACATCCTTATGCTGTTTGCACGTTTCGAGGAGCAGGGCACACTGCCGAATATGATTCATGGAGAAGAGGCAGCGAATCGCGACACGAGTGATGCCCCGCTCTGGTTTGTTGTGGCGTGCCGGGATCTTGTACGTGCCATGGGAAGCAGCGAGATCCTGGAGGCTGATTGCGACGGACGAACCCTGCGGGACGTCCTGGTTTCTATTATTGAACATTACCGGAGCGAAACACCGAACGGCATTGGGATGGATCCCGAGAGTGCGTTGATTTACAGCCCGAATCATTTTACCTGGATGGATACGCAATATCCGTCCGGGACGCCGCGGGCAGGGTATCCGGTTGAGATTCAGGCTCTGTGGGCGGCGGCTCTTGGCTTCATGACTGAAGTCTGCAGCGACGAAGCCGTGTACCGGGAGATTTATCAAAAGGTCTCCAAATCGGTCCAGGAATTGTTTGTGCGGGCAAACGGGCGAGGCCTTGTGGATTGTCTGCATGCGGAATATCCCGGAGCCAGAGCCTGCGATTGCCGGGCGGATGACCATTTACGTCCGAATCAGTTATTTGCGGTGACACTGGAAAATATTCTTCCCGAAGCAACGCGCAAGCAGGTGGTCGACGCGTGCTGGACGTTGTTGGTCCCCGGGGCGATCCGCACATTGGCGGATCAACCCGTGGAACACGAGTTGCCGGTCCATGGGGCGGGTGGGAACCTGCTCAACGACCCGAAAAGGCCGTACCAGGGCGTATATGCGGGGGACGAAGATACGTGCCGCAAGCCGGCTTACCATAACGGTACGGCCTGGACATGGGTGTTTCCATCGTTCTGTGAAGGGCTGATGGTCGCTTACGGTTCAGAGGCTGTTGATATGGCCCTGGATATTCTCAGCAGTACGTCAGGGCTCTTCAATGATGGCTGTGCGGGGCATCTGCCGGAAATTGTTGACGGGGATGCACCTCATGCACAGCGCGGTTGCGGCGCGCAGGCATGGAGCGCGACGGAAGTTGCCAGGGTGGCCCGGCTGCTGAGAGGGTTTAAAAGCAGGTGCCGGGGGAAAACCGGCGACGGCGAGTGAACAACAGATACAGACTTCTTCAAACTGAGACGTTTGTTCGAAGCGGCGCGTTATAGTTAGCAAAGGCTTGAATGAAGCGGATACCCGAGCTGTGACCGAACTCGCTGACGGTATCATCGACAGAATTCGTGACTGAAAACCTCATTTATCCGAAATCAGAGGCTGTTATGCCCGCGGTTGATGCATTATCCGTACTTATGGACGTTCCCTACATTGTACGAATATTGGTTTCGTTGGGTGTTATCCTTGCGCTGAACCGTTGGGTGCGGAACCTGGGCGTCTCTGTGGTTGTCGGTACGGTTCTGCTGATGGTCTGGTCCGGTCACAGTGTTTCCAGTGCAACAAGAGTCCTGCATGGTTTTCTCGGTTCTGCGAATACCTGGTTTCTGTTGCTCGTGGTGTTTCTGGTCATCTGGTTAAGTATGCAGCTTGCAGAGGCCGGCGTAATGAGTGAAATGGTCGGCGCTGTACGGCGACGGTTGCCTCGTCACGGTGCTATGGCTGTACTCCCCGCTGTCATCGGTATGCTGCCTATGCCCGGCGGTGCGGCTTTCTCCGCCCCGATGGTAGGAGAATGTGACGACGGTGAGCGGGTGTATCCGTTGCTGAAAAGCAAAACAAATTATTGGTTTCGTCACGTATGGGAGTACTGGTGGCCGTTATATCCAGGGGTGTTGTTGGCGATAGAAAAAACAGGCTTGGCCGTGTGGGAATTTATGTTGCTTCAGCTGCCGATGAGTTTTATGTCTATCGGGGTGGGTAGCGCCTTTCTCTTAAGAAAGATTAAGCGTACGGACACGGCAGAAGCAGCCTCTGGCCAGGGGGACGAACCGACGGGAGATGAGAATGAAAGCAGGACCAGCGGGCGGGATCCCATGGAATTGGTTCGCCTCGCGTCTCCTGTGATTATCGTCATTGCCGTGTATGCAATCATTCGAGTTATGTTTCCGCTTGTCTATGAGACCAACAAGTACCTGCCTATGGTTACGGGGCTGGTTGTTGCCATCTTCGGTTTGCAGCGGGGGCGTCCACTTTCACGCGAAAGCTGGAAACGAATTATTTTTTCCAGAAAAGCGGGCGTTCTGGCACTCCTTGTCTTCCTGATCGGCATTTACGGCGCGTTTATTGAATCCCGTCTGCCGGGTGGGTCAATGCTTATGACGGAAGTGAAAGCGGAACTTCAGACATGGGGAATCCCCACTGTGCTGATGCTTGTTTTGCTGCCGTTTTTCAGCGGCCTGGCCACGGGGCTTGCCGTTGGCTTTGTCGGCACGAGTTTTCCCATCGTGATGACCCTGCTGGGACAGGATCCGGCAGCGGGGACGCTGTTGGCCGGGACGGTGCTCGCCTTCGGGTGCGGATATATGGGGATGATTCTGTCTCCGGTGCATATCTGTTTGATCGTGACGAACGAGCATTTTCAGACCCGCGTTGTTCGAAGTCTCGCCGGACTGGTCGTACCGTCGAGCGTGATGGGGTTGCTGGTACTGTTGTATTCTCTGCTTATCTACCTTATGTTCTAAACGGTTCACGTCACGCTCTATAGTGCAGGCGTGACAAATGTGGAGTCACACGAAAAAGATGAATTCATTCTGGCGAAGAAAGCATTTGGTAATGGTTGTCTCCCTGCTTGTGTGCGGGATCATCAGCGGGATACCGGGGACCTTGTGTCCTCCTTCCTCTGCCGGGGATGACAGCAGGGAAGCCGCGAAAGGGGCGGATAGACCTCCCGCCGGCGAAGCTGTGGAGAAAAGGATGCAGAAATTACGCAGGCAGTACCGGGAAGTCGCGTCGGATTATCATCGTTATGTCCCCCCGGGCCGATTACCCTCACCGTCACGTTCTGTGCGGGAAATGTATGTGGCCCTGGCCGGCTTGCAACTGGCAAAAGCCCGCGACGAATATACAAACTCGAATGTGCACAGCAAGAGTTCCGGCATAAAAAAGTGTCTGAAACTGGCTGAATCTTTTCTGCAGGCGGAGGATCCCGAAGAGATTCCCCGGCGGATAGAGCACGGGAAATACATTGAATCGGCATATCTCTCGCGCAATGACCAATCCCCGCAGCCTTACTTCGTATATATTCCGTCCAGCTATCCGCAGGCAAAGGATACGTATCCGCTCATGTTAGGGTTGCACGGCTGGGTGCCTTCGACGAGCCGTTCCAATCCCTGCCTGCTTCCTTCCTCTTTTGTCGAAATGGCGGAACAGAACGATGTGCTGTTGGCTTTGCCTCATGGGCGGAGGAATACGGACTTCAAGTACGTGGGGGAAGTTGATGTGCTTCGGGTGCTGAGGGAAATGAAAAAATTTTACAAAGTTGACCCGGATCGCGTGTACCTTACCGGCGTGTCCATGGGCGGTGTGGGTGCTTGGCAGATCGGGGCTCATTACCCGGATAAGTTTGCCGGGATCGCGCCCATAAGCGCGCAGACGGACTGGTTCCGGTTCTGGCATGAGCACTTCGGTTTTCCTCCCCGGCATAAAATCAGCAGACATCTTCGTATGCTTTTCCAGGCAAACAATCCCGTGGACCTTGCGCCGAACTTCAGAAATCTCTATTCGTATACCCAGCAGGCGCGGAATGGTTTTCTGGGTGCCGGCCACGCAGAACGAATGCAACGCCGATTGGAGAAGCTTGGTGCGCCTTATGATATGCGAATCACCACGAGTCGGCTGGGGCACTATATGTACCAGGAAGAGCATACCTGGAAGAAGGTTTTCGAACAACTGCTTACGCGAGAACGTAATGCAGCGCCGAAGCAGGTGCAGTATAAATCATTTACACCTCGGTACGATGGTGTATATTGGGTCGATGGTATCCGTTTGCAGGAGTGGGGAAAAGCTGCTGAAGTACACGCGGCGTATACCGGCAAGGGGAGGATTGAGATAGAAACACGGAATGTCGAGCGCGTGGAAATCGACCCTCCTGCCGGCTGGAAAAAGCCCGAAGAATATCGGATTGCGTGGAACAGGAAGGAAATTCAAAAATCAGCAGAGGATTTCGAAAAGCAAGGCGCGTTACTTCTTTCGAAGAGCAACAGAGAGCAAGGGGGCAGCGATAAGCAAGCGAAAACGTTTTTGAAATCGCATAAGCTGTCCGGTCCCATTCCGGATGCGTTCCGTTCCGCATTTGTTGCGGTTCGGGGTACAAGCGGAACTGAAAAGGCAGACAAGCGCAATCGGCGACTGGCCCGGGCGTTCACGCGGGATTGGGCGCGCTATGCGGAGGGGCGGGTGAAGATTGTCAGGGACAAAGATGTAACTGAGAAGCTGATGAAGAACCGGAATCTGGTTCTCTTCGGGGCGTCGGGGACTAATACGATTATCGCCGAACTCGCACCTCATCTGCCGTTGCGGATAAAGCAGAAGCATATCAAGCTGCCGGACGGCAGGACATTCAGCGGTGATGATGTGGGAGTGCTGATGATCTATCCGAATCCTTTGGCGAATGGCCGTTACATCGTCGTTTACCAGGGCGTGCACTGGGGGGAAGGGTGTTCCGACAACCACATATTCGATCGTCTGGCCGATTTTACGATTTTTACTGAGGAAAGCGTGGATCCCGGCGGCATCAATAAGTACCGCGCTGCCGGCTTTTTCGACCAGAATTGGCAGTATGATCCTGACTTGACAGATTTTAACGGTTCCCTGAGACGGGACCAGGCTGGCGCGAATGATGAAGATTAGGCTCCTTGTCGCATGGAGCATTCAGTCTTTCTGTAACGAGTGGTGAACGGGCAGAGGCGCAGGGTAGCAGCTGTTCAAAGGCCGGATACTGGGGCTTTCTGACAAAGTGCAGTCCTTGAGGCGGATGTTGTCCAGAACTCAGCATGCTGAGCAACCTGGCAGGCGGCGTCAAACATGGCAGTAGGCTGCCGTAACTCAGGCGCTTAGCCCGTCAGGGCGTGGCGCTCGAAGCAATGAATTGGTTATCGCAGTGGTCAAGAACTGTTGCGTTGCATTTGCAAAAGACCGCATGATCAGGCATCCGGTTTGGTACGAAAACCGGGGGATGAGCTTGAGTTCCGGTTATGGTTGAAGCTGCGCCAATAAATGCGGCCTTTGCTGGTAAAATGCTGTGAACAACTGGGCCAAAAGGTATGAGTCGAATACGGATACTGTATGTGACAGACGCAAAGACGATGGGCGGTGCGGAATGGAGTCTTGTGGACCTTTTGCGCAACTTGGACAGAGATAAGTTTTCTGCCGTGCTGGCGGCTCCGGCCGGCGCCGGCGTTCTGTCATGCGTGGAGCAGGACGGCGTCCGTGTCGTTACGGTGCCCATCGCACGAGTGATCCGGACGTGGAACCCCTTCCGATTATTACATTATGTGTTCAGTTTCTGTCGCAGTCTGTGGAAGTTGCGCAAGTGCGTCCAGGAGGAAGGTATTGATATCGTCCACGCGAATACAGCGTCAGCTCAGATTTACTGTGCTCTTCTGGCCATGAGCTGTCAGGTGCTGCTGGTGTGGCAATGCCGTGATTTGCGCTACGGGCGTCGTATCTGCAGATGGATGGTGAATCAGGCGGATTGTGTTGTTGCGATATCTGAGACCGTGCACCGCTTTCTCCTGCAGATGACGGATTGCCCCCACAAAATTGTGACGGTGATGAACGGTATCGATGTAGAGCGATTGGGGAAGAATAACCAGGCGGCCCGCCGGGACTTTCGTGCTGAATCGGGCATCCCGGCAGAGGCCTTTGTGGTGGGCATGATCGGGCAATACACCCCTTGGAAGAACCATGAAATATTTCTGCAGACAGCGAGCCGCATCAGGGAGCAGATACCGAACAGTTATTTTGTGATCATGGGGACTGTGCATGATCGTCAGCATGCACGATACTTGACTCGTTTGCGGCAGGTGGCATACGAGCTTAATGTATATGATATCGTGAGTTTTCTGACATACAGGTCGGATGTGCAATCCTTTTATACAGGCATTGACCTTCTGCTGCACCCTGCGCAGCGGGAACCGTTCGGCAGAGTCGTGCTGGAGAGTATGCTCCACAGCCGGCCGGTAGTGATCGCGGATGACGGCAGCGGTCCGCAGGAGATCGTCAGCCATGGACGCGACGGTATGCTGGTCGCTCCTCGAACCGCGGAAAACCTGGCCCGGGCAGTGGTGGAGTTTGCGAAGGATGAGAAAAAAATGGAACAGTTTGGAGAAGCCGGCCAGCAGAAGGTTGAGAACCAGTTCTCTGCAAAGGCGATGAGCGCGCGTATGGGGCAGGTCTACCTGCACCTGCTGCAGCAGGAATCTCCGGATGCAGCCGTGTCTTCCACAGACCACGCTTCTTAAGTGAATTCGAAGAATGAGAAACGGCACAACAGCGATTCTAGTTGAGGCTTTTCCCTGTGTATCGGAAACGTTTATTCTTCGGGAACTGCTGGCGCTCCGGGAGAAAGGCGTTGCCTTTGAGCTGTTCGCGCTAAAGCGGGAGGCGAACGCAACGGTGCACAAAGAATGCCGCGAATTGGAGGGAGAAGTGATCTATTCTCCCTCTTCCGCGGCATTGCTGTTCGCCGGGATCGGGTTTATCCTGAGACGACCTGTTTTTGCATTCCGGCAATTGTTCCGCCGCGGAAAATGTCTGCGACTCTGCCTTCACCCGGGGGAGGGGGTACGTGAGTTATACCACGCAGCTATTGCGGTAAGCTTTGCATCACGGGCCCGGAAGCTCAACGTAGATCATATACACGGCGAATTCGCGAGTCTGCCTGCCGAGATCTCCCTGATGATGAGCAGGATTCTGCGGTGCGAGTTCAGTTTTTCAGCCCACGCGAACGATGTTTATACGCAGCGAAGCGATAGGCTCCGCGCAAAATTGGCTGAGACCGCGTTTGTGACTGTATGTACACAGAAAGTTAAAGACGATCTGGAAGCTTATTTCCCGCAATTCAGCAGAAAGTTTGTACTTGTCCGGCACGGCCTTTTCTTACCCGAAGAATTTCCGGAAAAGCAGGGCGGTGGGGACGGCAGGACGATCCTGTTCGTGGGGAGGCTGGAAGAGAAGAAAGGGGTTCGGGATTTGGTGAAAGCGTGTGGTATCCTCAGAGCCCGAGGTGTGGATTTTACGGTGAATATCATCGGGAATGGTCCCTTAAGCGAGGATTTGAAACAACTCGCGAAAGAGCAAGAGTGCGAGGATGTTGTTCAGCTGAAAGGAGCTTTGCCCCTTGAAGATGTGCGCGTCTTTCTGCAGCAGGGGGGCGTCTTTGTGTTGCCTTCAGTGGTCACCCGAAGCGGGGATCGTGACGGCGTATCCAACGCCTTGCTGGAAGCAATGGCGGCGGGGTTGCCGGTGGTGACGACGCGCGCGTCTGCTGCAGAAGAAATCATTGAAAACGATGAAAACGGCGTGCTCACCGAGGAAGGAGATGCTGAACATTTAGCGGCGACACTGGAGCATTTGCTGGCGAATCCCGAGGCTTCTTCCGCTTTGGGGAAAGCAGCCCGGCAAACCGTGTGGACCCATTTCAATGTGCGGGAAAATATTGATCATCTGATCGGTTTGTTGCCGCACAACAGGAAAGGGGACCTGCGTGAGGGAGAGGAGACGGGCACTGGGGGTGTGCGAGACAATATAAGTCGGAAACTGACCGTATTCCTTCTGCTCGAAGCCACGCGCGGTGGAACGCGTCGGCATTTGCTGGACCTGGCAGTGGCGTTGCAGAAGCGGGGACACAGCGTGTGGACGGTGGTTTCGGCCCACCGGAATCCGGATGTCCAGATGGATCTGTCCAGACTTGAGGCACTCGGCATCAAAACCAGAGTCATTCAGATGCAGCGTCGTATTGTCCCTTTGCGGGATATTTGGGGGATCCTGAAGCTTGTCCGGATGATAAAACAGATCTCGCCTGAT
>CAJXKU010000073.1 GCA_913055945.1 uncultured Lentisphaerota bacterium
CGGAAAGAAGGCGTTCAAACCGATGGGGCAGTTTATCGAATGGATAGAAAACTTTTCGGCACCGACGGTATTCGCGGGGAAGCGAATGTTTACCCTATAACCTCCGAGATCGCTCTGAACACCGGCAAAGCGGTTGCGCGGATGCTGGACGACACGGGGGCTTCTCCCAGCAATCGCGTACTTATCGGCAAAGATACACGGCTTTCGGGCTATATGCTGGAAACAGCCCTGACAAGCGGGCTGGTCGCCATGGGCAAAGACGTTTACCTTGTAGGCCCGGTTCCCACCCCCGCGCTGGCACATCTGACCAAATCCATGGCCGCAGCCGCGGGTATCATGCTTACCGCCTCGCACAACCCGTCGGAGGACAACGGCATCAAGATCTTCGGGCCGGACGCGTTCAAACTGAACGACGATTTAGAGCAGCACATCGAATCAAGCATCCTGGACAACACCCAGCCAGAGACTGAGATAAACGCTCACGAAATCGGCAAAGCGTACCGGATTGAAGACGCACGGGGACGCTATATTGAATTTGCCAAAAGTACGGTCGGCAATCAAAGTCTTGAAGGAGTGAAAATCGTCCTGGATTGTGCCAACGGAGCATCGTATTTTATCGGACCGATGATCTTTCAGGAACTTGGCGCCGAAGTAATTCCCTTCGCCGCGAGCCCGGACGGCTATAACATAAACAACGACTGCGGGGCACTGCACCCGGAGGAGGCGGGGCGACTGACTCGGGAAACAGGGGCAGACCTTGGCATCTCGTTCGACGGCGACGGTGACCGGGTCGTGTTCACTGACAGCGAAGGAAACGTTATCGACGGTGACCGCATACTCGGACTATGCGCTCTCGAATACCAGAGACAGGGAAGACTGGCAGAGGACACGTTAGTCACCACCTGCATGAGCAACCTCGGCCTTATCGAAGCCATGAATCACCACGGCATCAAAGTTGAAACAACAAAAGTCGGGGACCGGCATGTGCTTGAAAGAATGCGCCGGTACGGGTATTCGCTTGGCGGAGAAAAAAGCGGACATATTATTTTTCTGGATTACGCCAGCACCGGCGACGGCATCATCTCCGCGCTGCAAGTACTTAAGATTATGAAACAACGCGAATCATCAATAGCGGAATTGACCGATTTCATGCGGGAATATCCGCAGAAAACAACGAATATTCAGGTCCGTGAAAAAAAGAATCTCGAAGATTTGACCAATCTGCAGCAAGCCATCAAACAGTGTGAAGAAGCGCTCGGCGAACAGGGCCGGACCATGGTGCGATACTCCGGCACAGAGAACAAACTGCGCGTGTTGGTGGAAGGGCCGGAAGAAAACGCCACTGAGTATTGGGCAGACTATCTGGCGAATACGGCACGGCAGGAGATCGGGGCTTGACCAGATCGCGCGCGCTGGTCCTACCCCGCGGTCGTGCCCCCCGAAGCGGCATAAGTTCTCGGGGCAAAATTTTGATGCTTCAGCCCTCGTGTACGCGCCCGTTCGCTTTATCGGAGAGAACCTGAAAGGAAACGGATTTTATGTGCGGAATTGTAGGCTACACCGGACAATGTGATGCTGTTGAAACCCTGCTCAACGGGCTGAAGCGCCTCGAATACCGAGGCTACGATTCCGCCGGTATTGCCGTAACAAACGAACAATCCGGCCTTCAGATGCTCAAAACCGCCGGAACGGTCGACACGTTAGAGGAAAAGATTCAGCGTGAATGGCCAACTTCTCCGGATCAACGATTCACTTCCGGAATAGGACATACCCGCTGGGCCACCCACGGCGCCCCGAGCGATATCAACGCACATCCACACCTGGACGGCTCAGGGCACATTGCAGTTGTCCATAACGGCATCATCGAAAATCACAAAGATATCCACTCGCATCTGGAAGAACTGGGGCACACCTTTTCCTCTGAAACAGACACAGAAGTCCTTGCCCACCTCATCCAGGAATGCTATGAAGGGGAGCTTCTTCAGGCTGTCTGCGCAGCTTTGCAGAAAGTCGAAGGCGCCTACGGAATAGCCGTACTTACAGATTATGAGCCCGAAAAATTGATCGTGGCACGACACGGCAGCCCGATCGTGCTCGGCGTCAACGATAATGCGGCAATGGTGGCCAGCGACGCGCCGGCACTTGTCACCTTCACCCGGCGCGTCATCTACCTCCAGGATAACGACGTTGCTGTTGTCCAGCCGAATGATATAACGATCCGCAACGTGAACAATGTCCCCGTCCGCCGGGAGATTTCTCATCTGGACTGGGATGTGACCGCCGCGCAGAAAGGCGGATACGAACACTTTATGCTTAAGGAGATTTATGAACAACCGGAATCTCTTCAGAACACAGTGGGTGGAAGGTTGGACTGGGACTTGGGCACCGCAGTGCTCGCCGGGCTTAATGTGACCCCGCGCGACATTGCGGATATCCAGCGCGTAATTCTTCTGGCATGCGGAACTTCGTTGCATGCGGGTCTGGTGGGGTCGTTTTACCTGCAGGACATCGCGGACATCCCCGCCCAAGCGGAACAAGCCGGCGAGTTCCGCTACCGGAATCCTATTATAACCACTGACGACCTGGTCGTGGCTGTAAGCCAGTCGGGCGAAACAGCAGATACTTTGGCCGCTGTCCGGGAAGCCAAACACAAAGGAGCCCTGGTGAGCGGCATCTGCAACGTGGTGGGATCCTCCATTGCCCGGGAAACAGAAAGAGGCGTCTACCTCCATGCCGGACCTGAAATCGGTGTTGCCTCCACGAAGGCATTTACCAGTCAGGTTGCGGTAATGCTGATGCTGGCACTGAAAATGGGCCGATGCCGAAGACTCTCGCGGCGGCATGGAGATGCACTATGCAGAGCCATCAGCACAATTCCGGAAGCCATTCAGGCCGTAGTGGAAAAAGACAGGGAGATCGCCGAAGTCGCCCAGAAGTTCAAAGACCTGCGGAGCTGTTTCTACATCGGACGAGGCTACGCCTACCCCGTCGCTCTCGAAGGTGCCCTGAAGCTGAAAGAAATCAGCTACCTCCATGCCGAAGGATATCATGCAGCCGAACTGAAGCACGGTCCGATCGCCCTGCTCCAGGAAGACGTGCCCGTTGTCGCGATCATGACGGACATGCCGGGAAAAGAAAAGACGGTGAGCAATGTCCGGGAATGTCAAGCGCGGTACTCCCCCGTGTTAGGCGTAAGAACAGAAGGAGATGAAGACACGGCAGACATCGCCGACTACGAAATCAGCCTTCCGGACGTCTCCCACTATATTTCCCCGATCACTACGACTGTGGCGCTTCAACTCTTCGCCTATCACGTAGCACGTCTGCGGGGCTGCGACATTGACAAGCCCAGGAATCTGGCCAAAAGCGTAACCGTAGAGTAGACAGCTCAGATTTTCCCGTGCTTGACGATAGACCAAAGCAGCACCAGCGCCATAAGGCCGGACAGCACAAAACCGACAAGTCCTACGAGGGGGATTTCGAAAACTTTGGGCGGTATGTCCGCCAGCGTCATCAACGACGAACCGATCACCAGAGACGCCAGCACAATCCCCACAACGATTCGGTTGCTCACTCGATCTGTCGTATGAATCAAACTGTCCAGCCCCCTGTGTTCAAACTGGATCCGCATCTGTCCGCGTTTTAAAAGCATAAGTGTTTCACGGAGACTGCCCGGAAGCTCTTTCAGCAGATCTTTAGCATCCCACAACGTCATACCCGCTTCCCGTCGAATCCGGCTGAATTTCATACGTTCACGCGTCAAATGCCACATAAACGGACGCATATACTGCATGAGATCGAATTGAGGATAGATCTGCCGCCCCACCCCATCCAAAGTAGTCACGGCTTTTGACAACAGAAAGAACTCCGACGGGAATCGGACATTGTAGGTAATCAGTATCTGAGCAAGCTCGTTCATGGCGGCGCCCACGTCAATGTCACCCAACGGGCGATACAAGCGATCCTGGATGAAATGGGCCACTTCGCTTTCGATCTGCTCTGTCTTTTCAAAGTCGTGGTACTCCGCGAGCCTCAACGCCGCCAGCGTGGTTCGCCTCTCGTCCGTGTTGACAAGGCCATCGATCAACATGGACAACATTTCCTGCTTTCGCGCGGGTATAACCCCCACCTGTCCGTAGTCCAGAAGGCAGAGAACATTTCCAGGCAGTACTCGGATATTCCCCGGATGGGGATCAGCATGGAAAAAGCCGTGCACGAAGATCTGCTCAAGCAGTATTTTTACGCCATGTTCCACCACCGTGGGCACATCAATGTTGTAGGCGGGGAATTGTTCAGTATCCGTAATTCGTAACCCGGCCACGTAGCTCATAGTAACGATTTGCTGAGTAGAGAACTCTCTGTACAGCGTGGGCACAAACAGGTACTCGTTATCCTGGAAATTCTTGCGGAATCGCTCTATATTGGCTGCTTCGATTGACAGATCCAGCTCCCGCCGAATAGACCGCGAAAACTCCCGAACAATCCGTCGGGGTTCAAAAATTCTGGCCTCTTCCACCATCCGTTCCAGAAATCGGGCCAACTCGTCCATGATCGCAAGATCTGTTTCCACAACGGCCTCGATCTCAGGACGCCTCACTTTAACCACAACATCTTCACCTTCGGTAGTTACTGCCTGGTGAACCTGGGCAATAGACGCGGAGGCTATCGGGGTTCTCTCAAAACTGCGAAATATCTTATCAATAGGACGCCCAAGTTCCTGTTCAATGGTCTGCACTGCCCTGTCTCCGCTGAAAGGCTGAACGGCATCCTGAAGTTTTCCCAGCTCTTCAATCAACCCTTCAGGCATCACATCGCGTCGCATGCTCAGCGCCTGACCAAGCTTAACAAAAGTTGGGCCCAATTCTTCGAAAGCAGCGCGTAGACGGGCGTACGTGGCCGCAGGTTCCCTGAATTCGCTCGAAACCCCTCGTTTCCGGCGAAAAGCAGGCAGGTAACGCCGCAGTTCGAGACGAGACACCAGGTCGCCGAGTTGATGTTTAATCAACACCGTAGCTATTTCACGATATCGAACAACGTGGCGGTAGGTGCGTCGTATATTCCGCAACTTTTTCAACATGGATCGCAACCCCTCATCATCTCATTCCCATTAACAGCCGGCGGGCGCCAAAATCCGGGCTTGACGCCCAGTCCCGGCGTATAGACCCCTGCGTAATAAGTCAAAAACATAGATGCGCATTGCACACCTTTCAAAGTATAGTATCTGTAATTTGTAATTCGTGATTTGGTTCAACAACCTTATAGTGATTCAAGCCTGAATCACCGGGGCGTATCGGTGCACCCAACAAATGGAGTTGACGTTGATTCACCAATGGATAAAATCCGGATTGAAGATCTGAAACTACGTTGCATCATCGGTGTAAATGCTGAAGAGCGGGATATACTTCAGGATGTCATCATCAACATCGAACTGTCTTGTGATCTCTCTCGCGCTGCTCATACGGATGAAATTGCTCACACAGTGGATTACAAAAAATTGAAGCAGGACATTCGAACCCTTGTGGAACGTTCAAGTTTCAGACTGCTGGAAACCCTGGCTACATCCGTAGCCGAACGTTGTTTGGAAACAAGCGGGGTAAAAACCGTCAACGTCAAGGTCGATAAACCAGGCGCCCTACGCTTTGCTCGGAATGTGGCTGTAGAAATTGAAAGATCTGCCAACAGCGCCTGAACTGTGCTGTTGCTCGCTGAAAGACTCGGACATTCTCTGGAGTGGTCCCGGTCGCCGCCACTCCAGGGATGCTTCGCATCAGTACATAAACGCCGGGCATCACATAACTCACTTCGGATGACAACCTGAACGCCTGAGTCGACAGGTTTGGAGAGGGCGGTCCGCCGCCGTTTTCCTATGAGACTTGCCGGGTAAAAATCCGGCTGAAGCCGGAACTACAAGCAACTGCCCCGGGATAGCTGAAGGTTTGTAGTACCGCCTTTAAGCGGTCTCCTGAATGCTCAAAAGCGACGAGCCTCATACTGGGTAACTCGCGCTTTTTGCCAGTGGTGGTGCTCGTATATATGGTACTCGACGAAACGGATCGATCAAGTGCAAAAGTTATGCTTCGCCATAGAAAAAGACCAACAAGCTGATTTTTCAACCATGCCCGAGACAACCGCAGACACCTTATTACAGATTGAAAACCTCAGACTTCACTACCGCAGCAGCCGGGGAATCGTGCACGCTGTCGACGATATCGACTTCCGGGTCGATCCCGGCGAGGCGGTCACGGTACTGGGTGAATCGGGCTGTGGAAAAAGCTCGCTGGCAAAAACACTGCTCAGAGTACTGCCCCGCAACATTGAGGAATGTTCGGGCAGAATCTGGCTGGGCGGACAAGACGTAATGCCCCTCGATGAAGAGCAATACCGCCGTCAGGTCCGCTGGACACGCATTTCCATGGTGATGCAGGCAGCTATGAACGCCCTTAACCCCGTCGTGCGCGTCGGCGAACAAGTCGCGGAACCTCTGCGGGTACATCAGGGCTGGTCCGCTGAACGGGCCTCGCAGAGAGCAGCCGAAGTATTCCGGCTTGTCGGCATACCACAGGATTTTCTGCGACGTTACCCGTTCGAACTCTCAGGAGGCATGCGCCAACGGGCGGTTATCGCTATGGCGCTGGTCGCTGACCCGGAACTGGTTGTCCTCGACGAACCGACCTCCGCGCTTGATGTCTTGACTCAAGCGAACATCATGAACATGCTGAAGCGTATCAAGGCGGAACTCGGGACCAGTTTCATCCTGATCACCCATGATGTATCCACCTCCAGTGAGATCGCTGATCGCGTCGCGCTCATGTACGCGGGCCAAGTCGTTGAATTCAGCGACGCGAAAAACTTTTTCCGGAACCCCGCTCACCCCTACGCCCAGCTTCTGATGAAAAGCGTACCCCGTCTGCACGAGACTGTTGAGCCTGCACATATCCCGGGCCAGCCTCCCAGCCTTCTGGATCTGCCGGAACGCTGCCGATTTGCGGATCGATGCCCTTCACGTTTCGATCGCTGTGAAGCCAATCCGGAACTTTTCCACGTTCCGGACAACCGAAAAGTCCGTTGCTGGCTGTATGAACCGTAATACAGGAAGGAATCCCCACAGGTCACTCAGACAATTATGACGCCCGGAACACAAAACCAACATCCGCTTCAGAACACGGACAACGCGCAGATAACGCTTTCCGTCCGCGACCTCCATACGTGGTTTGAACTGCGACGATGGGGGATCATCAAAGTCGGTCACGTCAGGGCTGTCGACGGTATGACCTTCGATCTGGAACAGGGTGAATCCGTTGCCTTCGTCGGTGAGAGCGGCTGCGGCAAAAGCTCTCTGGCCCGTACAATCCTGGGGCTTCATAAACCCACGCAGGGCGATGTGATATTCGAGGGAACAAATCTGTCCCAAATGCTGAGGAGCGAACGGATTGACTACGGCGGCCAGGTGGGCTTCGTCCAGCAGGACCCCTACGGAGCATTACCGTCTTTTATGAGCGTGGAGAGAATTCTCCGGGAACCGCTGATCATTCACGGCGTGAAAAACCGCCGGGAGCAGAACGAGCGGATCAATGCCGCATTGGAGGAAGTCCGGCTCACCCCGGTGGGGGAATTCCGGCAGAAATTCCCTCACATGCTGAGCGGCGGCCAGCAGCAACGCGTGGTGATCGCACGAGCCCTTATTCTGAAACCGCGCCTGGTGATTGCGGACGAACCGGTCTCCATGCTCGACGCTTCGGTCCGCATCGAAATCCTTCGACTCCTGCAGCAAATCCAAAAATCACGGAAACTTACACTGGCATTCATCACCCATGATCTTTCCACTGTCCGGTACTTCGCCGAGCGGGTGTTTGTGATATATGCAGGGAAAATCATCGAACGCGCCCCCTTGGAAGACCTCATCTCGACACCCTGCCATCCGTACACCCAGGCCCTTCTGACGGCCTTAGCCGATCCGGACCCCGAAAACGCGGAACGTTACCGCGAACTTCCCGGCGGCGAGCCGCCGAGCCTGCTCGCACCGCCTGAAGCGTGCCGATTTCACCCAAGATGCCCCCACTTCATGGAGGGGATCTGCGATGTGGAGGAACCGCCGGATTTCTCCGTGGGACAGAAGCATTTCGCCGCATGCTGGCTGAATCAGAATGACCAACAGCCCCGCGGTCACATGTCCTGATCCGGCTGTCGTCATCCGGCGGAAGATTTGATCGAATTATTGAATATCGAAGTATAACCCGATGCAAAGGCCCCCAACGGGCCTGCATCACCGTAGCCAAGGTTATAACCTTGGGTGAATATGGGACGAAAACCATATGCCGGCCTGAAAGGCCGGTTCAATGAAAAGATGCTGCGGACGTCGAACACGGCATTGTGGCGTCTTCTGATGTATGAGCAGTTTACGCTGATTTTCCAGGCCGAGATGCGGTCATGTGTCAAGCGCGAACCCGTGGCATCCGGGGAAACGCCACACATACGCGCCCCAAAGCGGGCGCGGGTGAGTTTTCTCATGTATAGCCACGAAAAGGCACAAAAAGCCACGAAAAAATATGACTTCGCAAGAAGCATGGACGATAGGACGACGGGACTACGGGACTATTGGACGACGGGACGACAGGACTATGGGACTACGGGACTACGAGACGAGGGGGCTGCTGGACTGTGATACAAGGAAGCACGAGGCACGGACAACGAGCCGCCGGCACACCGCCAGACCGGAGCACCGATACACTGGTACACCGTCCGAAGCGGACCGCGAAGCGGTCCAGGAGGGTAGCCACGGGTGTGAACCCGTGGGATCGGGGATGCCCACCACATCTGCGCCCCAAAGCGGGCGCGGGTGAGTTTTCTCATGTATAGCCACAAAAAGGCACAAAAAATCACGAAAAAATATGACTTCGCAAGAACCATGGACGATAGGACGACGGGACTACGGGACTACAGGACCACGTGGACCGCTTCGGGGACACACCGATACACCGGAACACCGACACACCGCTACACTGATTAACTGCCCCCGAACGCCGAACACTTATCGTTTCTGTGTTATTATCTGGTAGATGTACCGTTCAGGATGTATAACAATTGTATTGTTCTCTTATGTATGTTATGGTCATTTACAATACACAGGCAGGAGGGAAAAGGACTTAAAAAATCCATAGGTAAATTGTACTCTTAGAGGGAGTGAAGTATGTTCGGCAAAGTTAGGCGAGGCTGAACTGAGGCGTATGACGAGTGGGGCAAACTGAAGATTACACAAAGAAAAGCGCGCGATCACCACCGGCGTCTGCAGAAAGTGGGCAAGACCATTATACTTTTGGGGATGTATTACATCTGCCCGCAAAAAGCAGCACTGTGGTAGTTCTTTGGCTTATTGCGGGGGTATTGGGATGTCTTGGGCTTTATACCTTAAGCCGCGCCGATTACCTGCTGTTTTACACTCTCGCTGAATTGGCAGCCGTAGGGATCGGTGTGAGCATCTTCACCGTCGGTTGGCATGCACGGCGCATTACCGTGCACCACGCACTCTTTATGATCAGTGTAGCTTACCTAAGCGTTGCGTTTCTGGATTTGTGTCATTTGTTCGCTTTCACCGGTATGGGGGTGTTTCCGGAGACAGGCAGGAATCTGCCGATACAACTATGGATGTCGGCGCGAGTTGTCGAGTGTGCTTCCTTGTTTATGGCTGGCCTGATCCTGACAAAGTCCTGGAGGATTCCGCAAACAGCGGTGGCTACATGTTATCTGGGATTTACTGCACTCCTGCTATTGCTGATTGTCCCCCTGAATCTGTTTCCGGATATGTATGTCGAGGATCTCGGGGTAACAAATGTTCGTGTAATGGGGGCGTATGCCTTGTGCCTACTCGTGGCGATTGCAATCGTGTTGTTCTGGCGGCAGCGGGAACGGTTTCATAAACGGCATCTGTGGCTGATTCATGTTGCGTTTGCAACTACTATTGCCTCTGAACTAACCTCAGCCGTGGCTACGGATGTTTACAGTTTGTCGAACTTCGCCGGGCATATCTTCAAACTGATATCGCTCGGCTGCATCTATAAAGCCCTTGTCTCTGTTCTTCTCCAGCAATTTTACCGGAATCTTTCCGGAGAGCGTGTGGAATCCATCAATACAATCCAGGCGCTGGAAAAACAGCATTCCGCGGCTGAGGAAAAATGCAGGGAGATTATTGCCACAGTCCCCTGCGGCGTCAGCTTATTGGACAAAAACGGGGTGGTCACGTATACCAATGAGGGGACAGCAGAGCTGTTCTGTTGCGAAAAAGAAGAAATCCTCGGGAAAAATTACATAGACTTAGTCAGCGACTCCCACACCGAGAACGCTAAGCAGAATATTCAACAGATGGTTACCGGTGAAATGACCAAGTTAGATACTGAGCGTCTTTACAAACGGCGCGACGGGACAAGTTTCTGGGCACGTCTGAACGGCAAACGGGTTGCTTATCCCGATGGTTCTTTCCGGGCAATTGTAGGAGTGATTACAGACATCACAGAGCGTAAAAAAGCGGAGGCTGAGCAGAAAGACCTCCAGGAATTCTGGATGTCGACCATCGATGCTTTGACCTGCCATATTGCGATACTTGACGAGCGCGGTGACGTCATCGCCGTAAACGCCTCTTGGCGGCGTTTTGCAGATGAGAACGGTTTGGAATGGTCCGATTATGGGGTTGGACACAATTATCTGGAGATTGCGGATGGGGCGACGGGACCACGTTCGGAAGAGGCTTCAGAGGTTGCCGCGGGTATACGAGCGCTTATGAAAGAACAAGAGCTGTTTTTTGAACAGGAGTATCCGTGCCACGCTCCGGAAACACAACGTTGGTTCTGCCTGCACGGCAGCTATTTCCGTAGCCCGTACGGGATACGTGTAATCCTGGCACACCAGAATGTCACGCAACGTAAAGAGGCTGAATTGAAATTGGGAAAAGCGCTCGAGGACTTGCGGAACTCGGAACAGCAGATTGTTGAACAGGAACGCCAACAAGCGCTTACGACCATGGCCAGCGGCATTGCGCACGATTTCAACAACGCTCTGTCCCCTATTCAGGGCTTCAGTAAAATGCTTCTGGATAAACCTGAAAGGTTGGAGGACCGGGACAAAACATTACGATACGTGAACCATATTTACAAAGCGGCCCGGAGTGCAGCAGAGACAATTAAGCGCCTGCGCAAGTTTTATCGCCCCCGGGAGGAGACGACATTCGCCCCTATTATCCTTGATGAGGTCGTTAAAGATGCGGTTAATGTTACCAAGCCGCGCTGGAAAGAGGAAGCCGCAGCCAAGGGCAAGAATATCAGGATTGAAACGGAACTGGGCGATGTTACCCCCATTTTGGGTAATGAGGCTGAGCTCATGGAAATGCTTACCAATCTCATCTTCAACGCCGTAGATGCGATGTCAGAGGACGGGGTTATAAAAATACGTACCTCGGAATCCGGGAACAGTGTTACTCTGGAACTGAGCGATCCCGGCACAGGTATGGATGAAACGACAAAGCGGCAGTGCTTTGAACCTTTCTATACGACAAAAGGGGCGAACGGATCGGGCCTCGGGCTGGCTACCCTCAAAGGAGTGGTAGAGCGGCATGAGGCTGAATTGAATGTGGAAAGCACGGAAGGCGAAGGGACCACCTTCAGGATTGTTTTTCCCAAAGCAGGAAAAGAACACGCTACGGAATCGGGTGGAACTCTGGAAAAGCAGGAAACACCAACCAAATGCAAACTGCTGGTGGTTGAAGATGAAGAGATGCAGCGTGAATATCTGGATGAACTGCTCACGGACGAAGGTCAGGAGGTGGATTTCGCGCCCAACGGGGTAACGGCGTTGGAATACTTCAATCAGGACGAATATGATGCTGTCCTTACGGATCGGGCAATGCCTGAAATGAGCGGGGATGAGGTTGCCGCCGAAATCAAAAAGGCGGCCCCGGATACCCCCGTTATTATGATTACCGGGTTTGGGGATATGATGGATGCCTCGGACGAAAAGGTGGAAGCCGTGGATTATCTCCTTCCCAAGCCCGTTGACCGGGAACAGTTACAGGCAACGCTGTATAAAATAACGCGGGGATAAAGTGGTAGTACCCGGAGGTATGTATGTTTGAATTTCCCAAGGTGCTGGTCATTGATGATGACGAGGCCATCCTGTCACTGGCTGAAGAATCGCTGTCCGAACTCGGCTACGAGGCTGTGACAGCCCAGAGCGGGAAAGAAGGCGGAGAGGCTCTGGAAAATCACGCCTTTGACGCGATCCTGCTCGATCTTGTACTGCCGGATATGCATGGCCACGCTGTACTCCGCCAACTGCGGCGGATGAAGCGGGAGATCCCCGTAATTATTCTCAGCGGAGAAGGGACAACGAGCGACGTCGTCCGCGCCTGGCACGAAGGGGCCAGTGATTACGTCCAGAAACCTTTTGATATTGATGATTTGGACGATGCCTTGTCCAGAGCTATGGCCGGTTCTCCAAAGGCAGAGACTGAATCTGTCTCGGCCTCTGCCTCTAACCGAACGTCCAAAGAAGAACCGCAGCCGGAATCAGCGGCCCCAGAGAAATCCGGCGCTGGGAGCTCTTCTCAGTCAGAGGAAAGTGTATCCGGAAATACAGATGCTCAGATCCGTTCCGCTGTTACTCGATTAAAAACACGATTGCAGGAAGGAAGCGTGCGGATACCGGTACTGAATCCGAGGGTTACGGGGCTGGTCAATATGCTGAACGAACAAAATGCTGATATGGAACAAGTTGTTGAAATAATAGAAGGCGATGCTGCCCTTGCCAGCGCTGTTCTGCGTGCCGCCAATTCTTCCTATTATAACCGTGGGAAAAAAATTGAATCGGTGCAGGATGCATGTGTACGATTGGGGACCAAAAACCTGGTAGCGATCTGTTTTGAAGTGGTCGTCAGCAATCTCTTCGTCCTCAAAAAAGAGCCGTACAGAAAAATGGCCCAGCACATGTGGCGGAATGCAGTGATCACCTCGCAGTTAGCGGGGAAATTAGCTGATCTCCTGAACCGCCCGCCGGGAACGGAATACATAAAGATAAAAGCACTTCTTCACAATGTCGGTGAACTGTTGTGCGTGCAGCTTCTCTCGGAGCTGGCCAGCGAGGAGGCGGTTAACTTTACAGAGGACCAGATCGCCAAGGAATGTGTCCGCCTGCATGAAACGTTCGGTTTTGCACTGGTTAAATCCTGGGAGTTACCTCAGGACACAATCCAGCTAACCGGACACCATCATCAGCCGGCTCGGACCTCCGAGCCCGAACACGAACGCCTGGCGCGACATATCACCCTTGCGGCGTGGAAAATGGCGCTGCAAGCCGGTTTTACCTATCTGCCGAACCACGAAGATACCAACC